>DATKXK010000004.1 GCA_035529075.1 Acidobacteriota bacterium
AATCGACGGGACATCGCTGGTGAACTCCACTCTCCCGCCGTTGTAGCTCCACTGCCAGTCATCCCAGGTCTGCTTGATCGTGAGGCCCGGTGACGGATCAGTCTCCGCGAGACCGGCGGTGCCCAGAGAAGACCGCGTCGACATCCAGTTGCGTGCGGTGGCAAGGGGATCATAATCCTTGAGCCCGACCGCCCTTACAGGTTCGCGATCGATGCGCGGGAAGCCGTACTGTGTGATGTTGTTGGTCCGCTTGTCAAGCACCCGGTCCCCCGAGGCCTGGTCAAAGACGGCCCTGGCCGAGACAGAGATGGCCAGCAGAGCAACACACGCCGTCGTGAGAAGAAGAAGATAGAATAGTTTTTTCGTCATTCCTGGCTCCTTTCAGTAGCCCTAATGACTCATCATTCCGGGCCCGCCCCTCCGAAAGCGGGTCTGTACCTGAAACCATAAGACCAGACAGCCCTTACGTGCCCGGCCGGCACCGGGCGGAGGTCAACGCAAGTGCTGCGGTTACTCTCCTTCTGAGGTTCACCTCCTTTCCCTTCACAGGCTGCGTTGACGCAGCCCCGGCCGACAAAGGTAGCATATCGTCCGGTGTCGACCGTGTGTTCAAGATACCAAAAAAAGCGCGTTCAACCAAGCTCTTGCTGGAATTAATGCCGCCCACATTCCGGATGCAAGCCGGAATGCGTGGAATTTCGCCGTGAGTCCCGGGTTTGGGACGATGCGGCGGACTGGCGTGTACTCCTCCCAGAAAGAGTCACAAAAAACCCCTGGAAGTCAAGCCTTCAGGGGCGAATTTGAGACGGGCCAAGTTCACTGAACCCATCGCCATTGGTACGGTTCACAGAGGCAACCCGCGCCGACTGAGCCGCACACGAGCCGGCAACCTATCGGCCACGCCCCTCTTACCACTGTAGAATAACTCGGGAATCGCGCGGTGTCAAGACCTATGTAGATTTTGGTGCCCGGCGGTGGATTTCCCCATCCGGCTTAAGGGGGTAACTAAAACCACCCCCGGGCCGGGGGGTGGTTTTGCGCGTAACTATTTACCGTTTAAAGAGATAACTAGCACGGATTGAGTGGAGGTGCCGGCTTGGTGATAAACAGGTAGTCGATCAGAGCCGTCAGGTCGCCGATGTCGATGACACCAGCGGGATCACCGTCGATATTGGCCTCCTCCGGACACGGCAGAACCGGAGCCGGCTTGGTGATGAACAGGTAGTCGATCAGCGCCGTCAGGTCGCCGATGTCGACGACTTCACCCGGGTCGCCGTCGACGTTACCCACGACGTTCTTGCAGCAGCCGCACAGTTCCTCGCAGCCGGCGCGAAGGTTGACGCGGTACCATTCGAAGGCGGCGTCGAGATTGGCCTTGACGTCGTCGACCGTACCGTCATGCACCGACGTTACTACCGAGTAAACGGTCAGGGTGTCGGCAGCCTCCAGCGTCCAGTCATGCACGTAGGTCATGACCATGTGCATGTCGGTAGTATCCGGCTCCGCGTATGGGGAGAGGGCACCGCTGAGGGTGTCGGTCTTCTCCCACAGCATCGGCGGGTAGAGGTTGCCGTCGCGGCGCGTCGAGCCGTCCGGGAAGGTGTCGGCCACGAAGACGTCACTGTCGTTGCGGGCGCTGTACACGCCATAGGGGGTGCATACTCCCGCGCACGGATCGTCGATCAGTTCCTGGGCGGTGTGGAAGCCGAGCAGCCGGTGGGAGCCAAAGCGTCTCTCGTTGAGCTGGCAGCCGGGCACGGTGGCGGTGTCGGTCCCCTTCAGGTAGACCGCGTTATGGTCCGGAAGAACGCCGGAGACGTTATTCGCTCCGTTGTCGGCGGGAATATCCCAGTCGATGGCTTCACCGATCACGAGGTTGCTGTGCGGGTTGCCGTCAAGGGAGGAGAAGCGCGTGCGCATAATGATAAAGTCGGTGCTGTCGCCGCCGCCGGTGGGGGCGAAATACTCGCGCTCGACCGCAATGGTCGTGTCGGCATTGACCACGGTACCGGTGAAGTAGCCGTCGAAGTTGGTTCCCGAAACGGGGCCGGATGCGGCGAAACCGTCAACGCGCTTGAAAGCCAGGTAGGTGGCGAAGCTGGCCTGGTGCATGGCATAGTTGAGCACGTACGACGTGTCAATATCGACAATATCGCGCTGCATGACCAGCGGACCGCCGCTGTACAGATACACGCTGGCGCTGCTGTTGCATTCGCCGCCATCAGTCACGAAGTCGAGATTGACGAGCCCGTTGGTGCCGCCGTTGGCACCCATTTCCGCATTGTTGGAAACGACCAGCCGCACGAAGTCATCCTCGTGGACCGGGCGCAGCAACCCCGAGGTGGCCAGCGTATCCCAAGCCATCCCGATAACCGTGTCGGCGACGATGTACGCGATCATGATGGGCAGGGAATCCCGGTTGTCCGCATCCGAGAACAGGCAGACCTCACCGTCCAGGGCGACGATGGTGCCCGGGCTGTCGATGGTCCCGTCCTTGTTGATGATGATGTCAAAGGTTCCGGTGTTGTAGACGCCGGCGCCTACGGCAAGGCTGGCCGCCGAGACGTCAAGCCAGTCTGACGGGCCGGTATCGTCTTCGAATACCTTAATCGAATCCACCGATAGCGGGACGTTGCCGTCGTTGGTGACGGTTACGGGGATGGTGTCGGCCTGGCCGTGCTTGCAGTAGCTCGGGTACCCCAACTCATCGGGCGCGACCACAATCTGGGGCGCGTCAACGGGATCGACACAGGCCAGCCGCATCCACTTGAGGGGGTTGAGCGTAAGCATGTTGTTGGCCTCAGGGTCCCGCCAGCCCGGGGCGGGATAGTGGTCCTCGGTATAGAACGCGTGCAGATAGTGGTGGCCGGTATACTCACCGCTCGGATCCACGAAATCGGCACCCGGCCATTTCAACTCGACGCCGTAGGCGGAGCTGTCCATGCCGTAGCGGCTGAGCGTAGGCCGCGTATCGTTCATGCAGGTGCCGCCGTAGCCGGCCGAATCACAGCCGGGCGTGTAGGAGTTGGTCAGATCCCGTGCTGCGTCCCAGAGGATGCCGTCGAGAGTCGTGGAGACGCAGATGGCGATCTCACCGTTGGCCGCCCTGGTGCGATCGGCAAAACCGCTGGCGCAGTCATCGGTCTGTGGCAGGCCGAAATTACCCCAGGCGTCAAGGTACTGGGTGAACACCGTGTACAGGTGGCTGTTGCATTCGGAGATGGAGAAGTAACCCAGGTACATCGTCCCGGGGCTTCCGAACCCGCAGACCTGGGTGTTGTAATTGATGCCCCATTCCGCGTTATGTACGCGCGTTATGGTGCCTTCGGCTTTAGGACCCGGGACGCGATCGGTCCAGTGGAACATGCTTGACGAAAAATCACCCCAGAAGAAGATCGGGTCGTTGTACGGGTCGGCGACAATCGGCTCGGCGTTAAAAACGATGTGCAGGCCGCCCTCGGAGTCGTACAGCGCACTGGTCTCTACCCAGGCGGCGTGGGACGCCTGCGTGCCCGTGCGCGGGTAACTGGTCAGGTTGGTAGGCAGACCCCAACTGGCCCCGCCGTTGTCCGACAGCCTGAAAAACACCTCGACATCATATACCTGGTTGTTGGCATAGGCCATGTCGTGGTAGTGGGTGTACGACACGGCTACGTCGCCGGAGACGCGCGACGCGGCAATGCTGCCGTTGACGTAGAAAGCCGTGGTGTCCATCACCGTCGGACCTTCCCACGTTCCCGCGTCTCCCGTTCCCAGCTTGCGGTAATACGAGATGGCACCCTCGAGCAGGTTGCGGGCTGTGGGATGCGCTACGGTCGAGCTCTCGCCGGCCAGAACGTGCATGATGGTGTCGTTGTTATATTCCTGGACTTCGATTTTGCAGAAGGTGAGGTGGTTGGTGACGTCCAGGAAGTGCCCGTCGTTGTACTGAACCGCCGGGATCACCGAGCCGGCGCCGAAGAAACAACTGTGTTGTGAGGGCTGGAAATAGAAGTGGTTGTCGGCACTGCCGCCGGCGTCGTCTTCACCACCAAAAACCAGCAGTCCGCGCGGATCGATGTCGTTCATCACCCACTGGCCGGTCTGGTCCGTGGGCTGTACCTCGCAGCCAACCCCGGAACCGCGTGGCCAGTCCGCAGCGACCGGGTCATAGATGTTGTACCCGAAGCGGGAGTTGGCCGAGGGGGAGGTGGCGTCCGAATACGTGAAATGGATCGACGGGGTCGGCCCGCCGAAACTGACCATATGCCCGGCCGGCGGGCGGTACTGGTCATCCATGTACGTGTTGTCTACGACCATACCGGCCGACTGAACCGCGCCTGGCTGGGCGGCCCCGAGCGACGCTCTGGCATCGCGACGAGAGGGATCGGCCGGCCAGGCCGAAAAGTCCTCCGGAACGCCCCGCGCCACCAAATTGTCGCGGACACTCGGCAGGGCGTACCTTGTGATCTTGGTCAACCGGTCATCCTGGACGCGATCACGCCGGTCGTAGACCGCCTTCGATACGGCCGTGCCCACAAACAGCGCGCACAGGATCAAGACCAGGATTGCCAAGGATAGATAACGTTTTGCCATTTCAACTCTCCTCGAACGATTTAAGTACCCTTGTGACAGCGTATACTACATGTTGTCGGCTGGAAGAGCTTGGGATATTAGGAGTTGCGCCTGTCTTGACCGGACATACGGACTCTGCCAGGCCGACTGTGTTACTCTCCGCTTATGGATCACCTCCCTTCACCGCCCCGTTTCCGCCAGCGCGAGAAGCTGCCTGGGGGGCGTATAGACCGTCACCGGTCCTGGGAAATCTGTTCCGGAACCGGTCGTTGCGACGTCTATCCGGCTTGGAACCACTTGCCCGGAAAACGCGGCGAGCCGCCGCACCGGTCAGGAGGAAATCTGCGGGTACCGGTGGCGGCCCTGCCCGCAACTCACCCGCGCACGGGCTCTAAGAAACCCGGAGGCGGAATGCGTGGTGCTGTGATCAGGTCGGGTGGAGTCTGAAATCCCTCATATTTCGGGATCAGCAAAGAGTGAAGTCTGATCATGACTGCGCTGCGGACGAGTCATGGGCGCTGCGATCACACGCCTCCTCCCTGCCATACAATACCGGGCCGGGCCCGGCTTGTCAAGGGCTATGTATGTACAGCACCCCATGCGCGGGTTCCGGTGACGGTTCGCGCAGGCAAAAAAACCACCCCCGGCCCCGGGCCGAGGGTGGTTATGCATCTAACTAAATACCGTTCAGCACAGCCATTAGCACGGATTGAGCGGAGGTGCCGGCTTGGTGATGAACAGGTAGTCGATCAGCGCCGTCAGGTCGCCGATGTCGATGACACCAGCGGGATCAGCGTCGATATTGGCCTCCTCCGGACACGGCAGGACCGGAGCCGGCTTGGTGATGAACAGGTAGTCGATCAGCGCCGTCAGGTCGCCGATGTCGACGACTTCACCCGGGTCGCCGTCGACGTTACCCACGACGTTCTTGCAGCAGCCGCACACATCTTCGCAGCCGTCGCGAAGGTTGACGCGGTACCATTCGAAGGCGGCGTCGAGATTGGCCTTAAGGTCGACGACTGTGCCATTGTGCACCGACGTCACGACCGAGTACACTTCGAGCGTGTCGGTGCCGCCCAGCGTCCAGTCGTGCAACCACGTCGACACCGTATGCAGGTCATCGACCTCATCGATGGCGTGTATGCCCGCGAGGGTGTCGGTCTTCTCCCACAGCATCGGCGGGTAAAGGTTGCCGTCGCGGCGCGTCGAGCCATCCGGGAAGGTGTCGGTAACGAAGATATCACTGTCGTTGCGGGCGCTGTACACGCCATAGGGGGTGCATACTCCCGCGCACGGATCGGTGTTGAACTCCTCGTTGGTGTAATATCCCAGCAGCATGGAAGCGCCGAAGCGATTGTTGTTCGGCTGGCACGGTGTCGTGGTGGTGTCCGTACCCTGCTGGTAGACGGTGTTGTACTCCGGCAGCGCCCCGGACTGATCACCGGTGCCGTTCACGGCGACGATATCCCAGTCGATTACCTCGCCGAACACCATGTTTTCATGGGGGTTACCGTCGTAGGAGAAGAAGCGGGTGCGCACGATAACGAAGTCGGAACTGTCGGCCCCGCCGGTGGGCGCGTACCACTCACACTCCGCGGCGATGGTGGTGTCGCGGTTGACAAAGGTGCCGCTAAACCAGCCATCGAAGTTGGTGCCGGCGATCGGTGCGGGCGACGCCCTGTCGTGCACCGGCTTGAAGGAAATGTCGGTGGCGAAATTCGCCTGGTGCATGGAATAGCTCATGACAAACGAGGTGTCGGTATCGACAATGTCGCGCCGCATGGCCAGCGGACCGCCGCTGTAAAGGTACACGGTGGCGACAGCGTCGCATTCGTTGCCGGACTCCGTATAGTCAAGGTTTACCGAAGTCAGACCGTTCTGGCCCATGCCGCCCGTGTTGGCTAGGACGAGTTGCACGAAGTCATCGGTGCCGCCACCGGTGTAGGTGCTGAGCGTATCCCACTCCATGCCGACGACGGTGTCAGCAACAATGTACTGAATGACGACGCCCGTGGAGTCGCGGTTGGCCGCGTCGGACCACACTGAGACCTCGCCGTTGAGAGCCACGATGGTCCCCGGGGCGTTGACAATCCCGCCACTGTTGATGATGATGCCGAAGGTCTCCGTGTTGAGAACGCCGGCCCCGACCGTCATGTCGGTCTTGGTTATGCCGAGCCAACCGGACGGCGCGGAAGTCTCGAATGCCTTGATCGAGTCCACCGTAAGCGGCACGTTGCCGTCGTTGGTGACAATGATCGTCTCGAGCGTCGTGTCGCCGTGCTGGACGTAATCCGGGTACCCGATCGTATCCGCAGACAGTATTATCTGCGGAGCCTCGATGGGTTCCACACACGGTATCCGCATCCACTTCAGCGGATTCGGTGTGGTCATGTTGTACGTCTCAGGATCTCTCCAACCGGGGCCCGGGTAGTGGTCCTCGGTGTAAAAGACGTGCAGATAGTACGGATCGGTCCAGGTGCCGTTGTCCGGAACGACGAGCTCGTCACCCGGCCAGGTCAGGGCCTGGCCGTAGGCCGCACTGTCCATCCCGTACCGGGACACGGTAATACGCGAATCGTTCATGCATACGCCGCCGTAGCCGGCCGAGTCGCATCCAGGCGTGTAGCTCTTGCTCAGGTTTCGCGCTGCATCCCACAGCAGGCCGTCCAAAGAGCTTGAGACCACCATGGCCGCCTCACCGTTGGCCGCGTAGTACCGGTCCGTGAAACCGCTCGCACAGTCGTCAACCTGCGCGGGGCCGAAAATGCCCCAGGCATCGAGCCACTGGCTGAAAAAGCAGTACAGACGGCCGTTACACTCGGCGATCGATTCATAACCGATGTAGCTGACGCCGGGCGCCCCGAAACCGCATACCTGCGTATTATAGGCGATACCCCAGTTGGCGTTGTGCGCCCTGACAATGGTACCACCGGCGTTAGGTCCGGGGACCCGGTCACTCCAGTGGTACAGGCTGGCCGAGAAGTCGCCCCAGAAGTAAATCGGATCGTCGTAGACGTTCTCCACCGTCTGGTCGGCGGTCCAGATAATGTGCAGGTAGTCTTCCGAATCGTAGATCGAATGGGTGTTAATAAAGGCCGTCTGCGAGGGCAGGATCCGCGAGTAGTTCGTCATGTTCGTCTGCGGACCCCAGGTCGCACCGGCATTGGTGGACGTTCGGAAGTACACCTCCACGTCGTACCGCTGGTTCTCCACGATACCGAGCGCGTGCTGCTTGGTGTAGGCCACCGCAACTTTGCCGGACACCCTCGAGGCGGCAATAGAGCCGTTCGAGATGTCCTGCACGCCGGACGAAGAGTTCATAATGTCAATCAGAAACGGCCCTTCCCAGGCGCAGGTCGCATCCATCTTCTCCCCGAACTTCCGGAAGTAGTTGATGGTGTTTCCGCGGATGTCAAACGGGTTGCCCGCGTGGGTGACCGTAAACTCGCTTTCCACCGCGATGCAGTGGACAATGGTGTCGCCGCCGAACTCCTGGATTTCGATCCTCGGGTGTCCCAGGTAGTTGGCCGGTGTCAGGAACGTCGCATTGTACTGCGTCGGGAGGATCAGGCAGCCGGCGCCGAAAAAGCAGCTGTGCTGTGAAGGCTGCGAGTAGAAGTGGTTGTCGCGCGAACCGCCGGCGTTATCGACGGCGCCTATAACGACATACCCCGCCGGCGAGACGGCCATATTCGGCCACAGACCTTCCTCGTCGGTCGCATTGATCAAACAGCCCACCCCGGCGCCGCGCGGCCAGTCACCGGCGCCCGTCGGGTCGTACACGTTGTAACCGATCAGACCGTTGACCAAAGGACCGCTGGCCCAGCCATAAACGAAGTGTACGGACGGTGCGGGACCGCGAAAGTCCACCTGATGGTTACCGCCCGGGAACAACTGGTCGTCGTTATAGCTGATTATAACCGGGAAACCGGGCGATTCCACCGCCGCCGGAGCGGCTGCCGCGCCGAGCGATCGGCCGGCATATGGATAGGAGGTAATCGCCTCAGCCTGGTCAGGCACGTCACCCCAGGCAACCGGCTTTGAGGCAACCTTGGGGAAACTATACTTGGTGACCCGGTCGGATATGTCACTGGTCACGCGATTTCGTGGGTCAAACCAGGCCTTGGAAGCCACGGTAGCCGCCATCAGGGCCACCATCAGCGAAACCAAGACCAGTAATGACAAAAGCTTCTTTGTCATCTTTGCTCCTTTCAATGCTCAAAATTTCTTCCCAACCTCAGCAATCGAGAGCAGCGCGCGGATGTGCAGCACCGCCCTGCTCGACGCAACAGTCTTGCCTCGTGATTGTAGCTGGAGATTGCGTCCGTGTCACTCGTTTCTGCGAAATCACCTCCCTTCGTCGGGCGCAAGACCAGTCAGAAATCGGCACAATACGCCGTTGCGCCCGTTTGACCGAAACTTAGTGCATACTTACGCGTCCGATAAGGTTATCTGTGCCGGTGCCAATTGCGTGCTGCGTACGCAGGAGCCGCCACGGGAACAGAACCGGCGCACAAAAGAGAACACTCCCACCCGGCACAACTTCTTATCCGGGTAGATAGCGCAGATCCTGCCCTTCAGCGGGACCAATACTCGCGAGCAAACAGGACAAGTAGAGTAGTACCGATGCGGTGGAGCATACATACCCCCACCATATCACCTGAAATTTAATACTTTCGACGCCATTGTCAATGCTTTTGTTTGGTTTGATAGGCCGGGCGGGCGCTCGATCGGGTCCCCGAAAAGGTCTCCGCGCCTTCAGAAGCGGCATCCCGGCCCGCCCGGAACCAGCGCCGCGATGACCTGCCGGCCTGCGATCCGAACTCACGTGGTTCTTCAGGCCCGGCCCGCCGCGTCGAAATCGAGCCGGCCGTGCGAGGGGCTAACCCCCTACCGGTCACACACTTGGGCGAACACTCGCATGAAGTTCTCGCCCAGAATCTTTCTGATGTCAGCCTCGGCGTACCCGCGCCGGACGAGTTCGCGCGTGATATTCGGCATCATCGAGCAGTCCGCCAGGTCGATCGGCGGGTGAATTATGCCGTCGAAATCGGAGCCGAGGCCGACGTATTCCGGACCGACCAAATTGACAATGTAGTCGATGTGATCTGCGACCATGGTCACGGCGGTCGGAACGGACAGCATCTTCGTACTCCAGGCGTCCAAAAAGGGTGAGAGTTTCTTGAAACGCAGTCTATATGCGTCGTCTTTATGCATGCCGCTCATCAATTCCAGGACGGCTTCGTATTCCTCCTCGTGAGCCTCGGTGAAGGCAGTGGACACCAGGAAGAACTCGGGCAGGAGAAAGGCGCCGCAGAAGTTCACGCCGATCATACCGCCGGTGTCGGCCACGGCCTGAATCTGGTCGTCGCTCAGGTTCCGGTGATGGGGGCAGAGCGCGTGGACGCACGAGTGAGACGCGATAATGGGAGCCTTCGATACCTCGAGCACCTGCCTGACGGCCTCGAGAGACAGGTGTGAGATATCGACGATCATGCCGAGGCCGTTCATTTCGCGCACAACGTCGCGCCCAAAGTCAGTCAGGCCGTCGAAGGCCGGTTCGGGGTCGGCCGATGAGATGCACCAGTCGTGCGAGACGGCGTGCACAAGCGTCATGGACCTGACGCCGCGCCGATAGAAGTACTCCAGGTTGTGCAGGTTACCGGCGATGGCCTGCCCGTTTTCGATTGACAGCACGGCGGCGATGCGGCCCTCGGCGACAGTCCGCCGTGCTTCAGCCGTCGTCGTGCAGATGGCGACCTCCTGTTCATTTCGGGCGGTGGTGACAACGAGCAAGCCGAGCAGTTCGTCAACCCAGGCGACGGCCTCGTCGGCCGGGATTTGTACGGGCAGAAAACAGGCGAAGACCTGGAGGTTGACGCCGCCCTGCTTCAGCCGGGGCAGATCGACGTGGCCGGTCTCGTTTCTTATGGATACGTCGAGGCCGGTCTTGATAAACAGGAGTGTATCACAGTGAAGGTCCGCGACGAAGGCACGCCGATGAATGTCCAACGGGTCCGCCGGCATGCCGTAGTCTACTGATGTGGCCGAGCGAACGCAAGGGGACTCACCCCTGTGACCGTCTCGAAACCCCGCGGCCGTGGTTTTTCGCAGCGCCGAAGAAAAAAGCTTGTCACGGCGCTTTGGCTGAGTTCCTTTTGTCCAGGCGATAACCAACGTGGGCAAGCTGATGAGGTGCCGAGTATGGGGATAGTGGACTGGTTTTTGGGTCTGAATCCGATTTTGCAGGCACTGGCGGCTACTCTGTTTACATGGGCCGCCACCGCGGCGGGTGCCGCCGGCGTATTCCTGGCTCGACAACCCACAAAGCGGGCCATGGACATAATGCTCGGATTCGCAGCCGGCATAATGATAGCGGCCAGCTTCTGGTCGCTGCTGGCCCCCGCGATTGAGATGTCCGAGGGAAAGTCACTGCCTGCCTGGATGCCTGCCGCCATCGGCTTTCTGGCGGGGGGCGTTTGCCTGCGCGGTGTCGACTGGATACTGCCTCACGTTCACCCGAGAATGCCGGACGGCCGGGTGGAAGGTGTCTCTACCAGTTGGCAGCGGAGCGTGCTTCTGGTTATGGCGATCACCCTGCACAACGTGCCTGAAGGCTTGGCGGTGGGTGTAGCTTTCGGGGCCGTTGCAGCCGGTTTGCCGTCGGCGACGCTGACCGGAGCCATTGCTCTGGCCATCGGTATCGCCATACAGAATTTCCCGGAAGGACTGGCCGTTTCAATGCCGCTGCGGCGGGAGGGTCTGTCTCGGGGGAGATGTTTCTGGTACGGTCAGCTTTCCGGAGTGGTGGAACCGGCGGCGGGCGTCCTCGGCGCCGCCCTGGTACTGATAGTGCAACCCATTCTCCCTTATGCACTTGCCTTCGCAGCCGGAGCCATGATATTTGTCGTCGTAGAGGAACTGATTCCGGAATCACAGACCGGCGGTCACTCCGATGCCGCTACCATGGGAGCCGTGCTCGGATTTACGGTGATGATGGTACTCGACGTCGCCCTGGGATAGCCGACCGACCTCGCACGCCCGGCCCGGTAGCCTCAGCCCGGATCGCCCGGCCGACGGTGGCCGGCGCTGGTTGGCGGCTGAGATTAGTCTCTGCGTTGAAACGATGATGGACAATAGGGATCGTCACCGCAAGCGGTGGTTTCGGATCAATGCTGTCTGACTGCGGGCTTGGTAGTCACACCACTCGTCATGTCAGTGCCTGCGGCCGCCCGTCTTGACATTCTGTCCTCAAACCTGGTTGTCGGCCGATGATGTCATTGGATCTTCCTGAGGCGGGGGTGTCCTCTTCACGCCAGGACAGCCCCGCAATGTTCCCGGACATGACTCGTCCTTCAAGTTGTACTGACAGAATCTGTCAGTGACGATTTCTTGCTTAACGGGTCTAATGACCTGCCGATAAAAGGGGTGACAATGTCCGACAGGGGTTTGCGCAACGAGTAGTCTTGCTGCAAAGAACCTGGACACACGACCCTACTGTGTAGGGCAGGCGGCTTAATGGGTAACTGGAGATTTGCAAGCACACCTCCCCAGGACGCTCGTTCTCAAGGGGGCATGAAGCGTTGGACAGCGGCGGCGCCGCTGGTCACGATGTTACTGACCCTGGCCATTACGAGTCTCCTCGTGTATGACCACCTGGCGCATCACTCCGAGCTGAAAAGACAACTCCTGCTCGAGAAGTCTGCCAGGCTGGACGATACGTGCGAGCACGTGCGAGGGTTCTTCAACGGCATTCATACCGTGCTGTCGTTCATCAGCCACGACGCAGGCGTGACAACGTCCGGATTTCATTCTTATCCGCTGGTTGAGGATATCGCAGCCGGACCTCTGAAGCGAGGCGAGTTGAAGGGGTTGTACGTCCTTGAAAATCAACCGGACTGGACTCTGCGGCCGCTCGTGCCCGTCGGAGACAGTATCCATAACGGCTCAGAGATTGCGGATCTCGGGTGCGTGCGATCTGCTCTCGAAATGCAGAGAAGCTCGTTTGACCGCAATCCGGACCTCAGGGGGCTTTTGAGCGATCCCGTTTTCCGGAATGTCGGTCCGGAGTGCGTGCTTTACTCGGTGCCGGTCAGGTCAGGGGGGAAACTGGACGGTATGATTGTCGGTGTGGTTCCGACCGGCAGTCTCGCCGCAGAACTGCAGAGCAACGACTACCGGCCCTCGGTTCTCCTGGCCGGTGAAGGCGGTACGATTGTAAGTTGCGGTGAAGGTTCGGAGGCCATGTATGACTGGTTCAACTCGCGGTTCCGCCAGCATGGGGTGGCCTCCGTCTTTGCCGACCGTCCCGCCGCGTTCAGGATCGGGTCGGGGATGATACTGTGGAGGACGGCCACTCTGCCCTCCGGGCAGCCGCTGTGGCTGGCCGTGCAATACCATGAGTCGGTGCTCCTGGAACAGGGTGGGTATCTTCATCACTGGGTAATTCCAATAGCAGGACTTGCAACCGCTCTGGTCCTGGCACTGATGGCCGGCCTGGTGCTCCTCAGGCGCGGTGATACGCGCCGGTTCGTCCGTGAACGTCAGTGCGCCGAAGCACAACGTCAGAAGCTCCAGCAGGAGCTCGAGCGCTCGCGCAGAATGGAGTCGGTTGGGCTGCTGGCGGGCGGGGTGGCGCATGACCTGAACAACATGATCGGCCCGCTGGTTGCATACCCGGAACTCATACTCTCGGAGCTTCCTGACGACAGTCCCGTTCGCCGTGACCTTGAGATTATCGGTAAGTCCGCCAGGCGGGCAGCCGAGGTCGTTCAGGACCTGCTGGCGATGGCGCGCCGCGGCCGCTACGAAATGAGACCGGTCAACCTGAACGAGCTTGTCGAGGAATACCTTGATTCGGCCGGTTTTCGGGACCAGAGATCGCGGCATCCGGCGGTCGCGGTGAATACTCCCCTGGATCACTCGATTGCCAACGTCATGGGGTCACCGGCTCACCTTTCCAAGGTAGTCATGAATCTGGTGATTAACGCATACGACGCCATGCCGGACGGCGGCACGCTTAACATCAGCACCGGGCAGGCCTATCTCGACCGACTCCAGAGCGGGTATGACCAGATTGACAAGGGTGAATACGTGCTGCTGACCGTGACTGACAGCGGGATTGGCATCAACCCGCAGGACATTCCGAACGTCTTCGAACCCTATTATTCCAAGAAGAAGATGGGACGAAGCGGCAGCGGGCTTGGGCTGGCCGTGGTGTACGGCATTCTGAAAGATCACGAGGGCTATTACGACGTTCGTTCGGAGGTCGGCACGGGCAGCGATTTCACCATGTATTTCCCGATTACACATGTGGCCGCGGACCAGGCTGCCCGGGCCGAGGCCCGCACCGGCACAGAGTCCATTCTCGTGGTGGACGACGTCCCCGAACAGCTTGAGTTGACCTGTCGACTGCTCTCCGGCCTTGGCTACGTGGTCGAAGGTGTCGGCACCGGGAGGGAGGCCGCAGCCTGCGTGCAACGGACGCCGCCTGATCTGGTGGTCCTCGACATGATTCTTGAGAAAGACTTTGACGGTCTGGATGCGTACCGGGAGATGGCAAAATATCATCCCGGCCAAAAGGCCGTCGTCGTCAGCGGGTTCACGGCCACCAGGCGGGTGCAGCAACTCCTGGCCCAGTGTGCCGGTCAGTTCCTGGAGAAGCCGTTCACCCGCGAAATGCTCGGTGAGGCGGTGAGACTCGAACTGGATCGCACTTGCCCCGAAGCGGTGGCGCCACAGGATCGAGGGGCCGTGCCGGACCGGCAGACATGATCCCGTCCAGAGCCGTTTCCATCTGTTACCCCATTCATCCTGATCGCAAGTCCAGCCGAGCCTGCTACCGGGGATATTTACTCTTGACAATGGTCACGGTAGACGCCGACATTTAAGCAGCCCCGGCAATCCCGACATCACACGAGCAAACTCCGACTTAGACGTGCCGACCCGCAGCCGTAACAGGGCTGCTGATGAGATGAGCCCAGGTCGGAAACCTGACAATTGCCGCCGAAGGTAAGGGGACAGTGTGACGGAGTATGATAGCAGCCGGCTTCTGGCTCCCGTTCTAATTCGAAGATTTGCAATAGATTAAGCGGGCCGAGCTCGGTTGCAGCCGTAATCGAGGGCTTACGGGACAAAATCTACAGTTTTAATATTGTTTTTTTTCCGAGACGGTCGATAAGCATACCACGACCAAATGCACAGCATTTACGGGGAGAATATGAATCGAGGGGACCGAAACAAGAGGCATGCGTCGGGCTGGATGGTCGTACTGACCGCTTTTCTGGTCTGGACCTTCCAGGTCTGGGCGGGAGTTCCGGAGCCGGACGACGAGACGTGTCTGACCTGCCACGCTACCTATGGCGAATCGCTCAGACCTGGACCTCACCGGCTAAGCTCGCAGTCGACAGAGGCCAGGGTACAGGTGGCGTGTGTGAACTGTCATGAGGGCGGCGAAGTGCACGCTGAAGATCCGTCGGTGGAGAACATTTCCAATCCGATCCGCCAGATCGGATTAGAGGTGGAGAAAGTTTGCACTGAGTGCCATCAGGCGCACGGGCAGGCGGGCGTTTTCGGTCTGGACCCGCACGCGGGTCCGGACCTGTCATGTACGGCCTGCCACTCGGTGCACGGCGGCCTGGCGGGCCTGCTGGTCGACGAGGAGGCCCGGTTCTGCAAAGATTGCCATGTTAGCGTCGGCAACCAGTTCCAACGGCGGTCGAATCATCCCCTGACGGACGGGAACATCTCCTGCCTGGACTGCCACGACTTTGTCGGCCGGAACGAGCCGGACTACGGGCACGGCGGAAACGTCAACTGCTATCGGTGTCATCCTGAGCAGAGCGGGCCGTACCTTTGGGAGCACGAGGCCGGAAGCTCCTTTACGACGGAGGGCGGGGGCTGTGTAGCCTGTCATTCGCCGCACGGCAGTTCGAACGAGCGGCTGCTCGATCAGCCCGGCTCCGCGCTCTGCCGGCAGTGTCACCTCGTGGGCCCCCTGCATGCGCAGACGGCGCACGGCGGGCAATACGCCGGATTTAGTTGCGTGGATTGCCATAGTGAAGTTCACGGGTCGAATGAGCCGAAGAATGCCTATCTGCTCGACCCGTTCCTGGGATTGAAACTCGGCGGCAGCCAGACCTCGTGTTTCTGCCACCACGTCAGCAAGTAGGGGGATGAGCCATGAGTTTGAAAGCAGCAGGCAGACTGACCGTGGTGCTCGCCATCGTTGCCGGCCTGGGCGCTGCCGCGGCTGGTTCTGAATACGGTGGAAATGTCCGGGTGGGGTTCGTGCTCGTTGACGATGAAGGCAATCGAGGCGTAAATCAACCCACCTACAATCTCTATGAGGGACTGTCGTTGTCCCTGGAGAAGTTCCGGTATCAGTTCGACAACGGCACCCGCGTTTTCGGCACCCTGAAAAACCTGACCCTGAACAACCGCAATCTCTACGCCGGAATATCGCGCCCCGGGGTGTACGGGGTCACGGTCAGGAATGACCAGTACCGGCGCACGTACAGTTTTGAAGGCGATCGCTTCACCCGGCGGCGTCGCGGCGGGGCCGCGTTCTGGGTCGAGCCGCATCGATACGTCAGGTTGTTCGGAGGTATCGACCGCATCTGCAGGAAAGGCGACCTGGTTGAGCTGGCGGCCGCGAGCGGTGTCCCGGCAGCCCGCGGCATCGATTACGTGCAGACGCAGTTCAACGCCGGTTTCCGATTCCGGCAAGGGCGCAGGATGGCCCAGTTTGAGTACCGGGGATCGGACTTCAACGATGACACCAATGCTACGAACGACCGGCTGTCCAAGCGGCTCAGGGTGACGGCCGCGGCTCCGGTGCCGTCATACGAAAACGTGCTTCTCAACGTCGGCTTTCAGCATTACCGGAAGGAAATCACCGAGCGGCAGGATACGCTGACGGCTAATACGATCTGGGGCGGTGCCCGCTTTTACTACGGCGAGGGCTACAGCCTCCGCTACAGTTTTGCGTTTGACCGGGCGCGGCGGACCGGCGACCTCTCGGCCACCGACAATATCTCCCATGCCGTTTATGCCGGCAAAGTGTGGCCCCGTCAGGGCGGATTCTCCGCCGGATATCGCGTGGCCGTTAACGACGACGTGCGCGACGAGATCTCGACCAACGGGTACTCTTTTTCGGGGTGGTACAACGTCCTGCCGGAACTGACCGTCAAGGCCGGATACGGGGCCCAGAGCAGGAACGTCGAGGAAGGTCGTACGCTGACCGGCGACGAGGATTTTTCGCGCTACCGGGGGTCGCTGCGTTACCGGTTTGAATACGGCACCGCTCAGGTGCAGGTCGAGAACAGGAAGACGCAGAACGATGACATCGGCAGCAGCGCCGGGTTCATCAGGGCCGCGTCACAACTCACGCTGGTGTGGTCCCGGTACGGGCAGTTGCAGGCTGCGTACATGTACTACGACGGAGAGTGTGAAAACGCCGGCGGCAAGTTCAGTTTCAGCGAGCACGTGATCGACGGCGAAGTGCTGTCGACCTGGTACCGTCACCTGCAGGGCGGGATCGGCGGAACGTACCTGCGCAGCCGGCAGGATCTTGACGTCGAGAGCTACTCGGTGCGGTTCACGGCCAGGTTCACGTTCGCCGGCGATCACAAGCTGGAGGTCATCTACAGCGCTTTCAACTTCGATGATCTGGCTGATCCCTCACCCGTCTACACGCAGTATTACACGGCCAACGTAGTTGAGGTCAACCTGATCAAGGAACTCTGACAGACTCGGGCCGAACGGCCACGGGATAGACGCGAAGACAAGGGAAACGGGTTTTGAAAGAGAATAAGCACTGCCAAGGGAGGAAATAATGAGAGGAATCAAGCTGATGCTGCTGGCCCTCGCGGCACTTGCGCTTGTCTGGGCCGGGTGCGACCGGGAAATCACCGGCGACGTTCAACTGGCGGATACCGGTTCCACCGGCTGTTTCAGCTGTCACAGCGACAAGGACGTTGTGCTCAAGGTCGCCCAGGAACAGTACAAGCACTCGCAGCACGCCACCGGTGAGAACACCAATCGGAATCGCCTGTATTCGTCGAGCTACGGCAGTTGTGAAAAGTGCCACACCCATCAGGGGTTCGTGGCCGAAGTGACGGGTGAGGACGCCAGCGGTGACTACTTCACGCGGATCGATTGCTTCACCTGCCACCAGCCGCATTCCAGCGGGGCCTTCGGGCTGCGTCTCGAGGCCGCGGCGACGCTGGCCGACAAGGTGACGACGTACGATCGGGGTTCGTCCAATCTCTGTGCCGCCTGCCACCAGGGACGGCGCGACGCGGCGACCTACGTCGTTGACAGTGTCATGCTCACTTCCCGCTGGAGTCCCCACTACAGTGTCCAGAGTGACATGCTGCTCGGTGTCAACGCGTACGAGTATGACGGGTACGCTTACAGGAACTCCTGGCACAGCACCGGGGTCACGGAAGGCTGCGTGGAATGTCACATGCGGACCGCCTCCGTGCACGCCTCGGTCGGCGGCCATAGCTGGAACGTGGCCAACCACGAGCGCCATATTGAAAACCTGACCGGCTGCAACCGGGATGGTTGCCACGTGGACCCGCCCCTCGATTCGCTTAACCGGCTGGCCTTCGCCGACTACGACGGAGATACCGAAATAGAGACTGTGCGTGACGAAATCACCGGCTTGCTCGACAGCCTGAAGTTCCTGCTGCTTGACGCAGGCCTCGTGGACACGACCGATGAAGGTGAAGTAGAGCCAAAGGACTCGCTGATCGTTCCGGATGCCGACTCCGCCGGCGCCGTTTACAACTACCTGTTCGTCCTGGACGACGGCTCGATGGGTGTGCACAACACCAACTATGTTCTGGACCTTCTGCAATCGGCGATCAATTACATTGCAACCGGCGACCCGAGCGGCCTGCCTGCCAACAGGCGATCCTCCTTCGCGACTTCGCGTTAGCGCCCGGGACGCGCGTCTTTTCAGCCCCCTCCCCGGGAGGGGGTTTTTTCTTATGCGGCTGCGGATCTTGCGCTCGCCAGTCGCGTGACCAACCCCGTCGACGTCCTGTCACCAGCAACTGTGCTTGACAAAGTAACGCGGGCTGAGTAATTTCAATCAGCAACAGACTCTTTGCAATTATCATCGGAGGTTCACCATTCCGAGATCGCGTATCGGCGCGATCACTGATGGTTGAGCAATGACACCAGGGAGGAGCCTGGCTCGATTCCCAAGCTTCCCGTCCCGATTCCCGTAGGAGGTAAGTTCCATGTTTGCAGATCGGCGTGAGACGATCGTGAGCGGCTTGCTGCCGGCCGTTACACGCGGGGCCCGGTGGCTGTCGTGGGTTATGTGCCCAGTGACAGTTGTGCTGCTGGCAGGATGTTCGGATGACAAGACAACGGGACCGGAGCCTGATACGACCGCCCCGCACGTCGTTTCGTGCGTGCCGGTGGACGGGTCCCAGGGAGTGGCGCTGGACGCTAAGATCACGGTGACGTTTTCCGAGGCGGTGGCGGCCTCGAGCGTGGATACGAGCACGTTCAAGGTGAGCGACGTCACCGGGACGGTGAGTGTTGACGGCGCCGAGGCGACTTTTACGCCTGATGGCGGTCTGAGTGCCGGGACGGCGTACACGGTGACGTTGACGACCGGCATCAAAGACAAAGCGGGTAACCGGCTGGCCAGCGAGTATACATCGACGTTTACGACGGCGTTTGCGCCGCTGACGGTGGTGGCGATTGACCCGGTGAATCTAGCGACCAAGGTGCCGACGGACGTAACGATCACGGCGACCTTTTCAGTGCCGGTGCAGGTCACGACGGTGACGACCAGCACGTTTCTGGTCAGTGGCGTAACGGGGACGGTGGTGGCGGTCGGCAACGAGGCGATGTTCACGCCGGACGCTCTCCTGGAGCCCGGTACGGCGTACACGGTGGCGATTACGACGGACGTGACGGACACGGCGGGTCACGCCATGGTCAGCGAGTTTACATCGACCTTCGAAACAACAGCCTTGCCGCTGGCCGACGCCGGAGCGGATCAGGACGTGACGCTGGGCGAACAGGTGGTCCTTGACGGCAGCGGCAGCAGTGATCCTCGGGGGTTGGCGTTGACCTATGATTGGCGGCAGATATACGGTCCGGCGGTGGGGGACTTCACGGACGAGTCGCCGGAGTTCACGGCTCCTGATACGGTGAGCACGCTGGAGTTTGAGCTGGTGGTGAGCAACGGCACCGACGACAGCGAACCTGACACGGTCATGGTGTTTCTGCTGGAGGATCGAGACCGGGCGTTGTTTGTCAATGCGCAAACGGGCCTTGACGGCAACGCGGGGACACGGGACGAGCCGTTGGCGACGATCCAGGCGGCCATTGCGCAGGCGGCGGCTCTGACGCCGCCGGGCGACGTATACGCGACCGGGGGGATTTACTGGGGGAGTCTGACGCTGGCGACGAACGTGAGTGTGTACGGCGGATATAATGCGAGCACGTGGCGGCGAGACGTTGAGACGGTGGAAACAATAATCCGCGGTGAGCCGACCGCCGTTCGCGGCAAGGACGTGACTGCTCTGACGCTTGACGGACTGGTAATTCAGAGCGATCACGGGGCATCCGAGGGAGAGAGTTCGGTCGGGATCAATCTGAACAACAGTCAGAACATTGTCATTTCGCGCAACCGGATCGAAGCGGGCTCCGGGGCGGCGGGTTTGATCGGTGAAGGCGGAGCGCCAGGTACACCGGGCAATGCAGGCGGTGATGGCGACGACGCACATCCATTGGGGGATAATGCCTCCGGGGGCGCTGGCGGATCCTCGGCCATCGGGAGGTCCGGCGGGTCTGGAGGCTCCACCAGCGAGCTCGGCTCGTCGGACGGCGCCGCCGGTCAGGGACCGAGCGGTGGAGCCGGTGGGTCAGCTGGTATTGCAGGGGATGGCTCGCCGGGTGGCGCAGGAGGAGACGGCACCAACGGCGCTAATGGTGCCGGAGGTAGCGCTTTCGGCACGCTGAGTATGGGCGAGTGCGTGGCTTCGAATGGCCAGCCGGGCAGTGCCGGTGACCACGGCAGTGGTGGTGGTGGCGGCGGCGGTGGTAGTGGCGATGGATTCCAGGTGGGGGGTGGTGCCGGCGGCGGGGGTGGTGCCGGCGGACAAGGGGGAGGAGCAGGCCAAGGTGGCGGCGGCGGTGGCGGCTCCTTCGGATTGCTTATGACTAACTCTTCCTACGTTGTGCTGAATAGCAATGACATCACCACGACAAACGGCGCCTCGGGTGGCGCGAGTGGCAGCGGTGCTCCGGGCGCAGGCGGCGGCGCCGGCGGAAGCGGTGGTGACAAATATGAACTATACACGGGCAACGGCGGTAAGGGTGGTCCTGGAGGCAGCGGCGGCGCGGGCGCTCATGGCGGCGGCGGGGGCGGCGGTTCCTCATATGGCATCGTGCGTGATGCCGGGAGCCTTGTTGAAACCGCCGACAACACGTTTACCATCGGCAGTGCCGGCTCAGGCGGCGGCAGTTTCGGCAACCCGGGAGTGGCCGGTGAAAGGGGTGTCGAGAAAGTCGTCATGTAAGCTCCCGGCACCAGTGGAATAGAGTTTTTCAACCCGGGCCGAGGGCATCTCGCGCCCGGGTTTTGTTTTGCCTGCTTCGCCGGGGCTTGACATCGCGGACAACAGATACTAAGTTGTTGGCACAATCGACGCCCGGCGTTCGGGTAGCCAGAGATCAATCTTCTTAGTTACGCCGGTAAGAGGAATAACTCGCATCCAGCAGCATCGACGGAGGAACCCTCCCGTGCTGAGTGGATGCTAAAACTTATTTGTTATCAGAAGAGGAGCATGTCATGCTCACGGAACGTAATGAGATCATAGTAAGGCCGTGGCCGGGCCGGGTGCCGGTCGGCGGGCGGTGGTTGAATTATGTCGTCGCTCTTGCGGCCATAGCAGGCCTGGTGGTCGGCGGCTGTTCGGACGACAAAACAACGGGGCCGGAGCCCGATACGACCGCCCCCCGAGTGGTTTCGTGCGTGCCGGTGGACGGGTCCCAGGGAGTGGCGCTGGACGCTAAGATCACGGTGACGTTTTCCGAGGCGGTGGCGGCCTCGAGCGTGGATACGAGCACGTTCAAGGTGAGCGACGTCACCGGGACGGTGAGCGTGGACGGCGCCGAGGCGACTTTTACGCCTGACGCGGATTTGAGCGCCGGGACGGCGTACACGGTGACGTTGACGACCGGCATCAAAGACAAAGCGGGCAACGCGCTGGCGAGCGAGTATACATCGACGTTTACGACGGCGTTTGCGCCGCTGGCGGTGGTGGCGATTGACCCGATCAATGGCGCGACCAAGGCGCCGACGGACGTTACGGTCACGGCGACCTTTTCGGTGCCGGTGGATATCGCCACGGTGACGACCAGCACGTTTCTGGTCAGTGGCGCGACGGGGACGGTGGCGGCGGTCGGTAACGAGGCGACGTTCACGCCGGACGCTCTTTTGGAGCCGGGGACGGCGTACACGGTGACGATCACGACGGATGTGACGGATACGGCGGGTCACGCCATGGTCAGCGAGTTTACATCGACCTTCGAAACAACAGCCCTGCCGCTGGCCGACGCCGGGCCGGATCAGGACGTGACGCTGGGGGCGCAGGTGATCCTTGACGGCAGTGGCAGCAGTGATCCTCGGGGGTTGGCGTTGACCTATGATTGGCGGCAGATATACGGTCCGACGGCGGGAGATTTCACGGGTGAATCACCTGAGTTCACGGCCCCGGACACGGTGAGCACACTGCAATTCGAGCTGGTGGTGACTAACGGCACGGACGACAGCGAACCTGACACGGTAATGGTGTTTTTGCTGGAGGATATTGACCGGGCGTTGTTTGTCAATGCGCAGACGGGCCTTGACGGCAATGCGGGGACACGGGCCGAGCCGTTGGCGACGATCCAGGCGGCCATAGCGCAGGCGGCGGCGTTGACGCCGCCGGGCGACGTATACGCGACCGGGGGGATCTACTGGGGGAGTCTGACGTTAGCGACGAACGTGAGTGTGTACGGCGGGTATGATGCGAGCACGTGGCGGCGTGACGTGGGGACGATAGAGACGATAATCCGCGGTGAGCCGACGGCTGTTCGCGGCAAGGACGTGACCGGCCTGACGCTTGACGGCCTGGTGATCCAGAGCGATCACGCGGCGTCGGCCGGCGAGAGTTCGGTCGGGGTCAATTTGAATAACAGTCAGAATATTATCATTTCGCGCAACCGTATCCAGGCGGGATCCGGGGCGGCCGGTTTGACCGGTGAAGGCGGCGCGCCGGGCGTCCCGGGCAACGCCGGCGGGAACGGCAGCCAATGGGTAGGAAACGGGACAGCTCTTGGGGGTGCCAGCGGATCCTCAGATATAGCGCGTGCAGGCGGCGGCGGTGGTAATGGTACTATGAGTTCCGGCCAAGCCGGAGCCTCCGGCCAGGGACCGGATCCCGGTGCCGGCGGGTCTGCTAGCAAGTCGGGCGGCGCGGGAGGGGATGGCGCCAACGGCATTAATGGCGCCGGTGGAACTGCTTTCGGCACGCTGAGTACGGGCGAATACGTGCCTTCGGATGGCCAGCCGGGTACTGCCGGTGTTCACGGCAGTGGCGGTGGCGGGGGCGGTGGTGGTGGGGGAATAGGTTTTCCCTGTTACCGGTCCGGTGGCGGTGGTGGCGGGGGCGGCGCCGGCGGCCAGGGGGGTGGAGCAGGTCAGGGGGGCGGCGGCGGCGGCGGCTCCTTCGGGCTGCTGCTGACAAACAGTTCTTTCGCCGAGCTTGAAGGTAACAGCATAAGCACGGCCGGAGCCGGTCAGGGCGGTGCCGGCGGCAACGGTGCCCCCGGTGCAAGCGGCAGTGCGGGCGGAAAGGGTGGCGCCGGATCGACTTTATTTATTTGTAACACAGGCTCGGGCGGTACCGGTGGTCACGGAGGGGTCGGCGGCTCGGGCGCTCATGGCGGCGGCGGGGGCGGCGGCCCGTCATATGGCATCGTGCGGGATAAAGTGAGCCTGGTGGATATGTCCGGCAATTCATTCGCCATTGGCAATGCCGGTTCCGGCGGAGGCAGTTTCGGCAACCCGGGAGTGGCCGGTGAAAAGGGTGTCGAGGCAGTCGTCGACTAATCTTGCGGCACCAGTGATATTGAATCTTAAGACCCGGGCCGAGACAATCTCGCGCCCGGGTTTTGTTTTGCACCGGAGTGGTGCAACACGGATACCCGTGAATGTATTTCTCCCGGCACAAGCGGTCTGCGATGACGTTCTTTTACGGGAGAGTGCGGGCGTGATCGGCCGGACCGTCATGACATGCAGAAGGTGTTCATCGAGCAATGAGCGGACTTTCAAAAAAGCGACCTGTCGTCGACCCTCGGCGCGTGACAACGATTCGCTCCGGCGGGCCGGTCGACGGGCCGGTGCTCTACTGGATGGATCGCGATCAGCGCGCTCGCGACAACTGGGCGCTGCTGTTGGCGCAGGAACTGGCGCTCGAGGTTCGTCAGCCCCTGGCCGTAGCCATCTGCCCGGACCCGCAACTGGCCGCCGCCGCACCGCGTCAGTACGGTTTCATGCTGGAGGGGCTGCGGCAGTTGCAGGGAGAGCTGGCCCGGCTGAACATACCGCTTCTGTTTTTCTCCGGGCAGCCGGAGGAGCAACTCGCGCGGTTCACGGGCCGTCACGGCGTCGCGGCACTGGTCACCGACTTTTGCCCCCTTCGCCGCCACCGGGCGGCCGTCGCAGGGTTGGAGAAGCGGGCTGGCATACCGGTTTACGAAGTCGATGCACATAATATCGTCCCCTGCCGGGTGGCCTCGCCGAAGCTGGAATACGCCGCCTATACGCTGCGTCCCAAGATCACGAGGCTGTTGCCGCAGTTCCTGACGGAATTCCCGCGTGTCCGGAAACATCCATGGTCGTGGGATGAAGCTGAACCGGGCGCAAGGTTGCCTTCATCGGCGAAATACCCCGTCCCGCCCTCGCTCAGGCCCGGGGCCGTCGAGGCGCGCAAAGGGCTGAGAGCGTTTCTGTCGAAGCGGCTGGCGACTTATTACGATACCCGTAATGATCCGACTGCGCAGTCGCAATCGCAGCTTTCGCCGTACCTTCATTTCGGTCAGATTTCGGCCCAGCGGGTGGCGCTGGAAGTCCAGCGCGAGGACCGTAACATCAAGTCGCAGGAGGCGTTTCTCGAGGAGCTTATCGTGCGGCGGGAGCTTGCGGACAACTTCTGCCTGTACAATCCACACTACGATTCCTTCGAAGGCTTTCCCGACTGGGCGGGAAAAACGCTGCATGAGCACCGTTCCGATGCCCGGCCGCACCTGTACGGGCTGGAGGAGTTCGAGCGGGGACGGACGCACGACGACCTGTGGAACGCGGCGCAGATGCAAATGGTGCTGACCGGCAAGATGCACGGCTATATGCGCATGTACTGGGCCAAGAAGATACTCGAGTGGACAGCCTCGCCCGAGGAGGCTCTCGGTATCGCTATTCACCTGAACGACAGGTACGAGCTTGACGGCCATGACCCCAGCGGGTACGCCGGTATCGGCTGGAGCATCGGGGGAATTCATGACCGGCCGTGGTTTGAGCGTGATATTTTCGGCAAAATTCGTTATATGAGTTATGGCGGCTGCAAGCGTAAATTCGACGTGCGCGGCTACATCGCCGAGATCGCTAAACTCGCTGGGAGGTAGGAGCATGAAGATTTATAGCATCAGACGGGAACAGTTTGTGCAACGGTCGCTTGACGACGTTTTCAGGATGTTCGAACGGCCGGAAGACCTGTCGCTTATCACACCCCCGTCAATGGACTTCATCCTCCTGTCGCCGCGTCCGATCGAGAAGAAGGCCGGGACACTGATGGATTTTGCCGTGCGCGTTTTCGGGGTACGGTTTCACTGGATGGCCATGATAACGGACTACCAGCGGCCGTACCGGTTCGTGGACGTTCAGATCAAGGGCCCGTATACGTTCTGGCATCACACCCACCTGTTCGATGAATCGGAGAAGGGCACCAACATCGTCGACGAGGTTCGGTACGTTCTTCCTTTCGGCATCCTCGGGCGACTGCTGCATGCCCTCCTGGTGAGGCGGCGGATTGAGAGGATTTTCGACTACCGGGCCAAGGTGATTGCTCGCAATTTTGCGCTGCAGAGCGATCAGGCCGCCGCACCCGACTGTGCGGCCGTCGGCGGCATTAGCCGGTGAGGCAGCATATGAAAGCAGGGGTCAAAAAGTCGCTCGATGCACCCATCAGGGTCGGTATCAGCACCTGTTTGCTTGGCCAGAAGGTGCGGTTCGATGCCGGTCACAAACGGGACCGCTATATCACCGATATCCTGGGTGAGTATTTTCAGTTTGTGCCGGTCTGCCCGGAACTCGAAATCGGCATGGGTGTGCCGCGAGAGGCGGTCAGGCTGGTGGGAGATGTCGGGGCGCCACGGATGGTCGGCGGCAAGTCCGGGACCGACTGGACCTCGAAGATGGTGCAGTATTCCAGGACGCGCGTCGGCAGACCGGATATGTTCGGGATCAGCGGCTACATCCTGAAGAAGGACTCGCCGACGTGCGGAATGGCCCGGGTCAAAGTCTATCGTGAGTCCGGGATGCCCGAGAAAAAAGGCAAGGGTCTGTACGCTGGAATTCTCATGGAGCATCACCCCCTGCTGCCGGTCGAAGAGGAGGGACGGCTCAATGACGGCCGTATCCGGGAGAACTTCATCGAACGGGTTTTCACTTACCACCGCTGGCAGACGCTGGTCCGGGGCGGCCTGACCCGCGGCAAGCTGGTTCAGTTCCACACCGTGCACAAGTATCTGGTGCTGGCTCACAGCGCCAGCCATTACAAGCTGATGGGTCAACTGGTGGCACAGGTCAAGCAGTTGGGGCTGCCGAAGGCAAGGGACGGCTACGCGGCCCTCCTGATGGAGGCGCTGAGCGTTAAGACGACGGCCCGGAAAAACGTAAACGTCCTGCTGCACATACTGGGATTCCTCAAAGGCCTCATCGGCGCGCCGGAGAAGAAGGACATTCTGCTGGTCATCGAAGACTACCGGAACGAGCTTGTGCCCCTTGTAGTCCCGGTGACGCTGATCAGGCACTACGTGATCAAACACGGTGTAGAATACATCCGTGACCAGGTCTATCTCAATCCGCATCCTAAAGAGCTGATGCTGCGCAATCACGCCTGATTCACTCGTGGCCCGGAGACGGTCCGGCTTGTCCCGGAAATCGGACGCGTCCGCGGAGAATCCGGCGCTCCGGGTGGAAGTGAAACCGGACAAGATTTGAAGTCTTTGGCCGCAGTTTTTTGTTGAAGTCCCCAACACGGTTACTATACGCTTGTCTAGAAGAACATGGCATATGGATGCCGAGGCTCCGACACCGGCGGCCGGTGAGCTTCGGTAGCCGTCCGTGTTTGCCGTTTCCACCTTGCCAATACATCAGATAAGACGGACGACCAGAGCTTCCAGAGGCCCTCTGCCTGGCTGCCGGCGGGCCGTGCGCAACCGGTATCGGCCGGTTCGACCGGTCCGGACAGGGATCACGCCGGTTGTGGGGAAACGGAGATTTTCGCAGAGAAGACGAGAATTGATATTGAGCATTTACTGGTTGTTTGTTTCAAGCCCTTTAGACGTTTCGACGTTGTACTGTCGATCCAAGAGGAGGTACAGATGAAGACACTGGACATCATTGCCGAGGTTCTCCTGGTCATCGGGGGACTAAACTGGCTCCTGGTCGGGGTGTTCAATTTCGACGTGGTCGCCGCCATCTTCGGCCAGATGAGCATTATCAGTCGCATAATCTACATTCTGGTGGGGGTCAGCGCTCTGTATCAGCTGCTGCTCTGGAAAGCGATTCAGGCGCGCTGGACAAAGGCACCGGCCGCGGCCTGATCCCGACCGCCTCTACGGCCTTACCCGGCCCGGGAAGGGGCATATTGCGATAGCGGGTCCCGATTGCCCCTGATCGGACCTTCAACTCCCCTATGGTACGCCGGGGTCGACAGAGCCACAAACTGTCGGCCCCTATTTCTTTGCCCGGTAATCGGACGGGCGGACGGCTGAAGCCCGGAGGTCTGAGGGGATCGAATCGGTTGTCGGGGGGTAGTCGGCCTACGGAAGCTCTCGCGCCAGCTGCCGGATGTGTCCCTTCAGCGCCGTGCTATCGGCATCGTTCAGGCCGTCGTGGTAGCTTCGGATTCTGGCCAGGTGATCTACCAGGACAAAGGCGGTAGCATGGCCGCCCGGGAGGTCATCGGCGGCCAGCATGAAACCGTTCTCGGAGAGGCTCACGACCTGCTCCAGAGGTGCTCGCAGAAAAAGCCAGCGGCAGTCGGTCACTCCCTGGTTGTGCGCGTAGGCCTGGAGCGCCGCGATACTGTCACGCTCGGGATCGACGGAGATGGACACGAACTGAACCTTGTTTGAGCCTGCATACAGCCTGTAAAGTCCGGACATTTTCGAGGCCATGATCGGGCAGACCCCCGGGCAGCTGGTGAAGATGAAATCGACGACGCTCAGTCTGCCCATCATCTGCTCGCGGCCGAACGGCAGCCCGTCGTGGGCCGTAAACTCGAACTGCGGCACCCGGCCCAACACGGGGATCCGGGAGCGTGACCTGTTGGCCCCATCCACAACAAGGGCGGCCAGTGCGGCCAGGAGGATCGTCGCCACCACGACCAGGATGAGCATCTTTGGGTAAGTCCTGCGTTGTAGCATCTATCCCTCCGCTGCGTATCTGAGGGTCACGAACGAGATCAGGACGAGTCCGGCCAGAAGGCTCGCCATCCACAAGTGAAGCACCAGCGCGACCGCCGGGAGACCGACGGCGAAGAAAAGCAGGCCTGGGTTCCGGTCAGTCTGCCGCGCGGCAACGGCCTCCGGGCGCAAGTGCGGCTCATCAACGCATCTATCCTGCGCTCAAGATACTGGTTGAGAGCGTTGGCCGAGCCGCCGGCCAGAAAGAGGCCCAGGAGGAATAAGCCACACGGCCCCGGCCGACCGATCAGACTGCCTTCCATGACAAGTCCGGCCGCCCCGGACGTGAGAACAAGGACCATTATGGTCGGCTTAGTGAGTTCAACGAAACCTGAGATCAACTTCACTTCCGGCTCGTCTCGTGCGATCGGTCTGTGTTTCTCCGGGGATAATGCTTCCGCCCGTTCAAAATTGCGTGAGACGTAAACACGCGCAACTTCAAAATACGGATCGACCTTTTGAGTCCACCGGCGGCCGGTGTATCGCCGGTGACAGGCTGTCAGGTGGTACGGTCGCCGACAGGCGGTGTTGGCCGCCTGGCGGGAATCGTGGCCAATTACGGTCCGGCCGGTGGGCTTTTGCAGCTTGCGTTTTCTTACCTGCTGTGTATATTAGTATGTCGCACTTGCGCCCTAGACGTTTCAGCAGTTCAGTTTACACGCAAGGTTCTCATCGTACTGTCCGGTTGCTATCAAGCGGCGCACTCAGGGTCCTTGCATGTTTTATTCGAGCGGCACGGCAGGCCGCAGTCGACGCACCTTGACGGACTTCGGGAATCAGCATTCAGAAATCTGACGATATGACGCGCCGAACCCGGCCATTTTGAGCCGGTGGCGCAGAATCTCAAGCTTAGGGAGGTCTACTCCATGAAACGAGTGGTACTTGTGGTAGCGCTGTCGCTGGTGCTTGTGGCGGCGGCCGTGATGCAGGCCGTCGATGTGAATCCCGGCACACAGGACCGTGAGGTACAGTCCCTTGCGCTTCCGGCCGGAGCAAAGATTGCTGAGGTGTACCCGGCGGGTGTCGATCAGCAATTGCGGGCGCCGGCGGCCAACTGTGACGGTGAGTGGCATGGCCCGGCTGCCTACGCCATTTCGGGCTGGTTCTACGGCAACGAGTATTATGCGGTGTACCAGGACCCGGATGAAACGGGTTGCGTGAACACATACCCGTTTGAGGTTGAAGCCGTTCACTGGCTCGTGCGGAGTGCAGCCCCTGGCGCGCTTGTACTGACGATGCAGCCGATCATCTACACCGCTGACCTGACAGATCCCGAATGCCCCAAACCGGGTGTGGTTCAATGTCTTGGCTCGCAATTCACCGTAACTCTGCCTGAGCCGGGGCTTTGGGATGTGGGTGTGCCGATCTCGGATTGCTGTGTGAGCCGCCCGTATTTCGCCAGCATCTACTGCCCCGACCTCACCGGCCTAGACCTCCTGGACATTTTAACTGATGACGGCGCTGTCTCGCCGCCGGGCAGCCGCGTCTGCGCCAACTACTTCAACTCCGCGGGGAGCTGGGACGATCTTATCAGCCTGTACGGTTTTCCAGGCAATGTGAAGCTCTGGTCAGAGGGAACCAACTCTGATCTGAGCGATTGCGACACCTGCGCCATCGTGCTGGTGCCCGGCGTGGATCTCTGGGAGACCTCACGCGACGGCAGCATGATTCCCCCGAACGTATTTGCGAGTTACCCCGTCCCGGCGGACTTTTTCGGCCCGGGTTCTGACCCGTTTGACGGTGCCGTTGTGTGGGGCGGCGACCCGCTGCCAACCGACCCCCTTGGGGCCTTGCCGGATGTCGACGGGATTGTGGAGCGCAAGTCGGCAGCCTCGCTGCCCTCCGATGGCAGTTCAGACCAGGTGGGCATTGAAATCGTGGCACTGTCGCTCGTCAGCGTCGAGCCTATCACGGTTACGTACGACGGCGGCGTGGTTACGGAAGCGTGGAATGTTCGCGTCTGCCTCTCCCAAAATGCACAGACGGCCGGGATAATGGACCTGAGCCGCGAATGCTGCCTGGGCGGGAGTTTTGATGCCAGCCTGCCGATCCTGCCGAGATTTGTTTTCACGAATCTCTCGGGACCTGGCGAGAGGGTTCTCGATTTCGGGTTGGAAGGTATCGGCGCCGAGGTCTACAATACGGCAGACGGTCGCTGGTCGGCGAAGGTTCACCCGCCATACGGCCTCGCAACTTCGCCGGGTCTGGTGCAGATCGATCATGATTGCTACGGTCCTACAGCTGAGACGGTAATCGGCCAGAGCAGCAGGTTTCTCAGGTGCGAAGACGAGTCGTGCTTTCCGGATCCCTGCGCGCCACCCAGCCCGGATGCCATTGAGAAGGGTCTGGTATGGCTGGCGGGTCAGCAGAATGCGGACGGATCCTGGGGAATCACGGACAAAGTGGGCCGGACCGGCCTGGCGGTCCTGAAGTTCGAGCACTATGCACTTGAACAGGAAATTCCGCCGCTGGACCCCGGCTACGAATATTACCTGCAGGTTTCTGGCGGTCTGGACTACCTCTTCTCCGAAGCCTGCAAGATTCCCATCGGTCCCCAGCCAGCCGGCAACCCTGATTACGACGGTGACGGAGTCGGTGTCTTCTTCATCACCGGTTCCTGCGGCGTCATGACGCGCCGCAACTACGAGACGGGTATAGCGTTGATGGCGATAGCAGCCAGCGGCGAACCGGAGCAGGTCATAAACGTGCCGGTCAGCCCGGTTCACGGCTTGACGCACGTTCAGGTTGCTCAGGACGTGGTGGAGTATCTTGCGTTCGGTCAGAACGACGGCGGGTTCGAACGCGGAGGCTGGGGGTACTACGAGAATCACGTCGGCATGAGCACCAACTCCAACAGCGGCTTTGTAGTCAGCGGTCTCGCCTATGCGGAATCGTTCCTGACGGGTGCCGGTCTTGTTGTCCCGGACTTTGTAAAGACCGAGCTGGATATCTGGATTGCTTACATCCAATGCACAGTGTTTATGGGTCCGGATGACGGGGGTTCGGGTTACACGGCCCCCTGTGTCTGGGTCAACACGCTCAAGACCGGTAACCTGCTGGCGGAAATGGCATTCGCAGGCGATCTGGGCAGCCTCGAGCAGGAGAGAGCCGTGGCGTACATGGTACGCCACTGGTATGATCCGAACAACGATCCGGGATGGATAAACAACTACATGGCCATGTGGTGCATTATGAAGGGCCTGAAAGCCCAGCACCTTGACGCCATCGACGGGATCGACTGGTTCGAGGACATCTCCGGCTTTATCCTGGCTAACCAGTTGCCTGACGGATCCTGGCGTCCGGATCTGTGGGGCGATAACATACTGACCACGACGTGGGCTCTCCTGACCCTGGAGAAGGATTATCTGACGCCGAGTTGCTGTATCGGCCTGACGGGTAACATAGACTGCGATCCGGCTGAGGTCGTGGATATCGGGGACCTGACAGCGCTGATCCGTTACCTCTTCATCCCGCCCATTCCGACGCTGTGTTGCCCGGAGGAGGCCAATGTTGACGGTGATCTGGAAGGCATTATTGACATCGGTGACCTGACAGCGCTGATTGCCTACCTGTTCATCTCGCCTAATCCTGATCCGGCACCCTGCCTATGAGCAGAGTAGCCGCCATGGCGGCGAGCGGGATTTGAAATTAGTTTGTCTTGCGAGAAGGCCGGTCAACCCGACCGGCTTTCCGCTTTATGCGGGGATTGTCTAACCGGGGCAACAGTCGCCCGGGGAGCAGTTTGCGGCCGATGGCCCACCGATAGTGATGAGGTAGCCGGGCCGACCCGAGTCGCCCGTCACGTAATCGATATGCAGGCCTTCGTTGTCGGTGGCGAAGTCCCTGAGGAAGGGATCGACATAGGCCGTAACGCCGTTCGATTCGAGCGCCGCCAGACCGTCCACTGACTCCTCCAGAGCCAGACCGAGAACCGGCCCGTTTCAGCCATGCCCCCGATAATGGACGACAAGCTTTCGCCCTGAGGCCTCGTCCGAGTTAAGCACCTTCAGGAGGGCCTTGCCGGCCGTGTCAGTAATTATAAGCATAGTCCGGTCGTCCTTGGGTCTGCCAATGATCTATCACGAATATCACGAGCCAATATAACCTGCGCAGAGCGAAAAGCCGGGGAAATAATTGTCGGGCCTTCCGGCTGGGCATGTGCCCCGCGCGGCAGCCGCCAGCCGATCAGCAGCGAGCCCCCTGCCGAGGCTGTTTCGACAACAGCTATTGTGTTCAGGGGTAGCGGGTTAACGGTTTTTTCATAAAAAGCCTTTGCATCCTGAAACTTTGGGACATTATTATCGTAAATTAGTTTGTGCGACAGACCGATATGTCAGACAAATTTAGTAAAGAGGAAATATTCGATGGAATCAGCGGCTGATTTGAAGAAGCTCGAGCGTAAAGCCTACTTGTCGTACCTTCAGGATGGCATCTGGGACACGCTCTTCGGTCTCGGGATACTTTCGTTTGGCGTGCTGATGTTCCTGGACCTGTACTACCTGGTCGGGGCTGTAGTGGTAGTTCTCTGGGCCGTGGCGATTGGTGCGAAAAAGCGGTTTACTCAACCGAGGTTGGGCTACGTGCGATTCTCGCCCGAGCGGGAGGCGCTGGAGGGGCGTAACCGGACGGTGCTAATGGTCCTGCTGTGGGTTGCGGTGCTGCTCGGGGGCGCTCTCGCCTTGGCCTGGGGCACAAGTTCAGGTGTTCACAGATGGGCCCGGGCTGCCGGTCTGATGCCCATGGGCATCGTACTGGCTGGTCTCGTGGGCGCTGTCGGTCTGCTGTGGGGGATTCGTCGCTATGTCGTCTACGCGGTGATAATCCTGGTGGGCTTTGCAGGAGGGCACGTGCTTGACGTGCACCCCAAGTTCTACTTCACGGCAATCGGGGCCGTGATTCTGCTCACGGGTTTGATCATGATGGTTCAATTCCTGCGCAAGTACCCGAAGCCCAAGGGGGAGGAGTTCGCCGGTGAGCGACCGTGACGAAAGCCACCGGGGACCGGGGTCCGTGGCAGACATCAATCGGATAATCCACGAGCCGGCACGATTAGCCATACTGGCCTGCCTGTACGTCGTTGAGAGTGCGGATTTCCTTTTCCTGGAGCGCCAGACGGGCCTTACCCGGGGAAACCTGTCGTCGCACCTGAGCAGGCTGGAAAGCGCGGGCTATGTTCAGATAAGCAAGGAGTTCGTGGACAAGATACCGCGAACGTTGCTTCGTCTCACGGCCGTCGGACGAGATGCGTTCGAAACGTACCGGCGAAACATGAAACGGATTCTCGACGAGTTGCCCGGCTGATCGGTCAAGGCGCCGGCGGCCGCACGGACTTTGGGAAAGGGAGGACAACACGATGCAGGAGATGATTGGCCGCTGCGGATACAGGTGTGACCTGTGCGCCGCTCGCTCTGACGATCCGGCCGTCAGGCAAAAGCTGGTGGACGGATGGAGGAAATACTTCGGTCACCAGATGTACACCGTGGAGAACGTCCGGTGCGACGGATGTCTCAGCGACGGGAGACTTGCCGACAAAAGTTGTGACGTCAGGCCGTGCGTCATCGAGAAGGGCATTCCCAATTGCGCCCACTGCGATGAGTTCCCGTGTGACAAGGTCAAGGGGCTCATACTCAGTCAGGAGCGGCTCAAGGAGCGCTTTGGAGAGATTCCCGAGGAAGACTACAATCTCTGCATTAGGATGTTCGTCAGCGAGCCTCTCCTTCTGGAAATTCGCCGGGAACTGGGGAAAGGTTAACCATCCGGAGACCAGAGGTAGCGGTTCAGATCAATGGTATCGTCGAGGCTGAAGGTGATCCCCTCGTCCTGAAGCAGCGCCTTTTGCAACTCATATCCCCGTGACGGCTTTAGAGATATTTTTCCCAAGCGATTGATGACCCGGTGCCACGGGAGCTTGTCCTTGCTCGACGAACTGTGAAGCACCCTGACCACCTGTCGCGCGCCGCGAGGATTTCCAGCAAGGGTGGCAATCTGTCCGTACGAGGCTACCCTGCCACGGGGTATTGACTTTATGGCGGCCTTGACGCGCTCGTGGAAAGAGCTTTCTGGTTTCTTTTGCATACTCTACAGGGCCGGTCTTGTCGCTGTCCCCCAAGATACGTCACGCCACGCGGGTATTCAACGGTTGATGGGCCAGCCTGCCCTGTTAAGTTTGCGACTTACAGCAGCCTACTTCAACAGCAGCATCTTTTCTGTCTGCACGTGCTCTCCGGCCTGCAAACGGTAAAGGTACACACCGGTGGAGACCGGTCCCCCGGTCGACGACCTCCCGTCCCAGGTTATGACATGTGACCCGGCCGACTGCTCCCCGTCGACCAGCGTCCGCACCCGCTGACCGAGCACGTTGAATATCTCGATTCTCACATGGCTCCGCTGCGGAAGAACGTACTTGATCGCGGTTGACGGATTGAACGGGTTCGGGTAATTCCGGCCCAATTCAAAGCCGTGCGGCAGTTCCAACGGCCCATAATCCTCAACGTCCACGTAAACGTCACTGAGATTAAATAGAATGGAAACATTGTTGGAGTAATAATTAGCTACCGCCAGGTCATTGTCACCATCCCCGTCAAGATTAATCGCGAAGACAGAGGACGGGCCACTTCCCACGCCATAGTTGACCGCGGTTGCAAAGGTCCCGTCACCGTTGTTCTTCAGAACGGAGACATTGCCATAGAACGAATTAGCTACCGCCAGGTCATTGTCATCATCACCATCAAGATCAATCGCGAAGACAGACCCCGGATAACTTCCCACGCCATAGTCGACCGCGGCCTGAAATGTCCCGTCACCGTTATTCTTCAGAATGGAAACATTGTCAGACTCAATGTTAGCTACCGCCAGGTCATTGTTACCATCAGCGTCAAGATCAATCGAGAAGACAGACCCCGGACCATCTCCCACGCCATAGTTGACAGCGGCAGCAAACGTCCCGTCACCGTTATTCTTCAGAATGGAAACACTGTTGGAGTAATGATTAGCAACCGCCAGGTCATTGTCATCATCTTTGTCAAGATCAATCGAGAAGACAGACTCCGGCACACTTCCCACGCCATACTCAACCGCGGCCTCAAACGTCCCGTCACCGTTATTCTTCAGAATGGAAACATTGTCAGAATACGCATTAGCTACCGCCAGGTCATTGTCATCATCACCATCAAGATCAATCGAGAAGACAGACCCCGGACCATCTCCCACGCCATAGTTGACCGCGGCCTCAAACGTCCCGTCACCGTTGTTCATCAGAATGGAAACATTGTCAGAGCCCGCGTTCGCTGCCGCCAGGTCATTGTCATCATCACCATCAAGATCAATCGAGAAGACAGAGTACGGACCATCTCCTGCGCCATAGCCGACCGCGGCCTGGAACGTCCCGTCACCGTTGTTCTTCAGAATGGAAACATTGAAAGAGTAATAGTTAGCTACCGCCAGATCATTGTCACCATCTTTGTCAAGATCAATCGAGAAGATTGAGCGCGGACCATTTCCTGCGCCATTTCCTGTGCCATAGTTGACCGCGGCCTCAAACGTCCCGTCACCGTTATTTACCAGGACAGAAACATTGTCAGAATTGCCATTGGCTATCGCCAGGTCATTGTCATCATCACCATCAAGATCAATCGAGAAGACAGAGTACGGACCATCTCCTGCGCCATAGTCGAACGCGGCCTGGAACGTCCCGTCACCGTTGTTCATCAGAATGGAAACATTGTCAGAATACGCATTAGCTACCGCCAGGTCATTGTCATCATCACCGTCAAGATCAATCGAGAAGATTGAGCGCGGACCATTTCCTGCGCCATTTCCTGTGCCATAGTTGACCGCGGCCTCAAACGTCCCGTCACCGTTATTCTTCAGAATGCTAACATTGTCAGAGCCATAGTTCGCTGCCGCCAGGTCATTGTCATCATCACCATCAAGATCAATCGAGAAGACAGAGTATGGATTAGTTCCCACCAAATAGTCGACCGCGGCCTCAAACGTCCCGTCACCGTTATTCTTCAGAATGGAAACATTGTCAGAGCCCGCGTTCGCTGCCGCCAGGTCATTGTCATCATCACCATCAAGATTAATCGAGAAGACAGAGGACGGGCCACTTCCCACGCCATAGTCGGCCGCGGCCTCAAACGTCCCGTCACCGTTGTTCTTCAGAATGGAAACATTGTAAGAGTAATAGTTGGCTACCGCCAGGTCATTGTCACCATCTTTGTCAAGATCAATCGAGAAGATTGAGCGCGGACCATCTCCCGCGCCATAGTTGACCGCGGCCTGAAATGTCCCGTCACCGTTATTCTTTAGAACGGAGATATTGTCAGAGTACGCGTTAGCTACCGCCAGGTCATTGTCACCATCACCGTCAAGATCGATCGAAAAGACAGAGTATGGTTCATCTCCGGCACCATAGTCGACCGCGGCCTCAAACGTCCCGTCACCGTTGTTCATCAGAATGGAAACATTGTCGGACTCATTGTTAGCTACCGCCAGGTCATTGTCGCCATCACCATCAAGATCAATCGAGAAGACTGAGGTCGGATATTCTCCCACACCATAATCGATCCTTGCGGCGAATAGTGGTTCGTCGGCCAGGGCATCAGGCATGGCCAGTGTCATTGCCGCCATCAGCCACAGCGCCAGGATACAGCCTGATTTGAGTACGCTTTTCATGTTTGCCTCCCCTGGTGTTTTGTTTTCTGCAATTCCGCTCAGATATTTGGCCACCGTTTGCGAAACACACCTGCCCCTGCGACAGGTATTCTCCAGCCCCGCGCGTGAACTCATCAATTCCGGTGTCTGGACACGGGGCGATATCAGATCGATGACGGGCTATATTTGATATATCAATATACGCACTGTGGACCAAAAAGTCAACGATATTTCGGACTCCGAGAGACCCATCCCGATGCCGGGCATTGCATTAAGGTCGAAAAGGGCAGTCCGCCGCTGCAACGACCGGGGTCAGACGAAGAAGGGCCGGGAGCATGGTATTCTCGCTCATTCTAAATCACGAGGGGAAAGGCTCTGCTGCGGCAGTGGCAGTGGATCCCGTTTTTCAGTTGCCAGGTCAGCCGGCGATCATTAGCTTTACAGGCGACCGGCACTGATGGGAAATGCCACTGATGAGCAGACATGTGAAGCGGCCGGTCGGATCAATCCGCCGTCATTGAGATCCCGGCAACGGCCGGAGACAACCCGGCGTTACCCGAAATAAGTGGGACAACAGGTCCGGTCAGGGAGGATCGGCGCGTTATCAAAGAAACTCGAAACTGTTTCAACGTTACCTGTTTGCTTGATCAATCCATAAGGAGGCAGCATTTATGTGGCTGAAATGTAATCATTGCGGCAACGTCTACTCGAACCAGTCGCGCAGCGTCGGGGGCACATGCGGGGTGGACAATTGCACGGGGAAATTGGTGGTTCTTGCTACCATGCAAGCCGCGGCCTCGTCAGCCCGGCTGGACCTGAGGTGCCAGAAGTGCGGCAACGTATACTCGTCGAGTTCTTCGGGGAAGCACATTTACGGCACGTGCGGCGTGAACGGGTGCTTCGGGAAGCTCGACCGCTACTGGGGTTGACATTTCCGGTCTGGATGTCGCTTTAACCAACCAGACGAATTTGTCGAATGACTCGATGCATGACTGGCGGCCTCAATGGTCGCCGATTCCGCAGTAGCGGGAGGAATAAACAGATACTCGGGGTTACTCACCATAAAAGGTGGCCCACCATTCATGGTGGGATTCCCGCGGAAAGAACGGATGCGAAAGGGGAGAGTGAACATGAGAGCTGTGGCAATAACGCTGGTTCTGCTTGTCGCTCAGGCCGCCTGGGGCCAGGGTGAAGCCACGGTTGCAGCGCAGCCGACCGAGGTGGTTTTTGTCAGCTATGCTGGCAACGAAACACAGCTTGAGCGTGCCTGTAATCTGGCCGAAAGTATCCGAACCTTCGCCGGTCGGTATAAGGATGCGCCGATATGGGTGTACGCTTCTCCGGAACTCCTGGAGGGTGAATCTGCGGCGTTGCGGCAGCTCGAAGGGCTGAAAGTGGAAATCAGGCGCGTCGTCATTCCCGAAGAGACGTCCTGGTTCTTTCTCTCGGGAATGGTGTTCTCTGCGGCTTCCGCGGAAGCGGCAGCAGACGGAGCGGCGGTTATCGTGGTGTTTATGGGCAGCGACACTATCGTGCTGCAGGAACCGCACGAGTTCATCCTGGCTGACTCAGTGGTTTTGGGATACCGCCCCGTGATGCATAAGAACATCAGCCCATTGTATTCGGAACCGCTCGATACCTACTGGAAAACGGCATACGATCTTATGGGTATCGATGAAGCGGCGGTCTTTCCGATGGTTACACAAGCCGACGGCGACACGATACGCCCCTATGTCAATGCAGGCTGCATGGCGATCCGCCCGGAGCGGAGTATTTTCAGGAAATGGGCGGAGATATACAAACGCCTCTGCCGGGACTCGGTCCTGAAGGCTGAGAGCGTGCAGGACGGCATGAAACGGGTTTTTACTTTCCAGGTGGCCCTGACCGGAGCCGTTCTGAATAATCTCAAGCGGGGCGAGATGGTGGAGCTTTCCCAGCGGTATAATTACCCGATCTTTTTCAGGGAAATGTTCGGTGCCAAGCGCGATTTTCATGACATCACGGACGCGGCCACAATTCGTTACGAACACTTCTTTGATGAGCCGCCGCCCAACTGGGAAGAGCAACTGCAAGGACCGCCTGACAGGATTACGTGGATAAAGGAACACTGCGAAAAAGACTGAGCCGGCGCGGTGCAGAACAGAACCCTTCAGCGACGGGGTGGCCCATCCGCTTGCGGTGGGTTTCTCTCATAAAAACCGGCTTTCGCCGGTTTCCCAATTTGGCACCGGGGGGCGGATTTGCCGCAGGTCCTGAGCGGGCCGAAGGATCGCAGATGCTGAGCGCAGCGAAGTAAACCTCCGACAACCACCTCGCAGGTGCTTCGGGTTATGAGCTTGCTCAGTTGTCCGAACAACAGAAAACACCAGACACTAAGAGGCAATAATAGCAACAACTTAACTTGAGCCTTTTGTCTGGTGTTTTCTCTTATTATCTGTTGTTTTGGCTAATTATGTTAGAAAAATGTTAGAAAGAGGTGTATGTCAAAGTTACTTGATACTTTGTTGAGGTATGTCCTGTCAGGTTGCTCGGAGTAGCTAATGTGGGCACCGAGATCTTCGCCGTCATCAGGACATTGCTAGGAATCAACGACTACTAATCATTTTAGCGCACCGTGCCTTGATTCACGCAATCCCAAAAGGACCTTATTCTGCTTGACAAATATAGTACGATATAGTACTATGCTATATAGAACCACCTAACTGGAAAGGCGAAGAGAAATGAGCGGTAGTGATGCAAAACAGGATTGCCTTAAGTTAATGGAAGCAACTGATATTATGTACTTGTCAACTATCGGAGAAGACGGTTTCCCTTACATAAGAGGCGTTATGAATCTGAGAAATAGCAAGAATTACCCCGACTTGGTCGAAATATTCAACCGACATGGCAATGACTTTCAAGTGTACATTTCGACTAGAACTTCCTCCAACAAGATCAAACAAATCGCAGCTGATAATGCAGTCAGTATTTACTATTGCGACCCTGAAAAGCACCAGGGTTTAATGTTGGCAGGTCAAGCAGAAATTGTCTCAGATTCGAAAATGAAGCATAGGCTATGGCAGGATGATTGGGGAACATGTTTCCCTGATGGCAAGAACGATCTCGACTATTCGATCATTCGTATCAGACCCGCATTTGCACAAGGTTGGTGGGAGTCTGCAACCTTCAGATTCGAATTGGCTGGAAGAATATGAAGAGGCAACCTGAAGGCGGATTTCTGATAGGCAAGATACATCGACTGTCACACAGGATACTCACAAGGAAACTCAAAGACTATCAAATCAATCTTATCAATCCAGCTCAGGGCCGAATAATGTTTGTGGTGTGGCGGAAAGATGGTCTTTCAATTAGCGACCTTGCCAGAGAGACATCACTTGGCAAATCAACTTTAACAAGCATGCTCGACCGTCTGGAGAAAGCAGGTCATCTAAAACGCGTTCCTTCGCAGGATGATCGGCGAAAACTGTTAATCAGGCGCACGAGGAAAGACAGGGCGGCCGAGGAAACATATAAGGCGGTATCAAAGAAAATGACTAAGCTATTCTATAGTGGTTTTTCGAAACACGAGATTGGTCAATTTGAAGGATACCTGCAAAAAATACTAGCCAATCTCACGGCCTCTGACCTGCATTGAAATGATGCTCTTACTGCTGCGCGAACAACAATGTGCCTGATGTCTTACCAAATGTAGATACAGAAAGGAATTGTTCATGGGTAAACAAGAATCTATCCCAAGAGTGAATCGCCGGAAATTCATCACTACAGTCATGCCTGCATGCGGTCTCTCATGCCTGGGTGTTGGGAATTTGGCTGGCATCTGTGGCAGCGCGAGTGCTGACCAGGAGGAACCCATGGTACACAAGTTTCAGAAGAACTGGTGCAAAACCCACGAGGAGGCGTTCGAGTGGCGGTTTGGATACTACATTGAATACATGGAACAGTTTGCCAAGTATCTTGGCCGGGATGAGCTGGTCCAGATGATCAAACGGGCCGTTGACGATAGTCTTCCACCTGCAAAAGTTGGCGATCCTGATTTTTCCCTTAGGAGATGGATTCAGGGTGGTAATGATATGTACGCAAACATGATGACCTGGGAAGTCATTGAGCAAACGGATACTGTCTACGAAATGAGGGTCTCTGAGTGCCTGTGGTGTAAGATTTTCCAAAAACACAATGCTGCCGATATTGGTTATGCTTCAGTCTGCTACTCGGATTTTGCCTACGCTCGCTCGGTTCATCCGAAATTGAGTATGAAACACACCAAGACACTGATGAACGGAGACGGCTACTGCAACCATCGCTGGATCTTTGAGGGCTGAGTTTCAATCGAAGGAGACCATATTGATTAGCGGCCGATGCGATAGTGATTTGCCTGGAATACAGATCACGGATTATCTAATTCAGGCCGTCGAGTGTCGGCTTATGAGCCTGTTCAATAGTCCGACCAACAGAAAGCACCAGACACTAACCTGCCATAATGGTAATAAGTTACGACAGACCAGGTGCCTGGTGTTTTTTCTTATTATCTGTTGTTCCTGCTCGTTTTGTTAGAAAACTGTTAGAAAAGAGCTACTGTGCATATGAACAAGAAACGGTGTTGTCTCGTCACTGATATTAGTAAACATAAGTAATGATACATAAGCCTTGCTACCTGGGAGAGAGGCCGTGAAGAGCATCAATTCCATAACTGCCTGCCTGTTTATTGTTCAAAGCCAGTTGGTTGCAGGGGACGTATCACTTACGGGTAATTGTGAGACATTAAACGACGCTGAAAATACCGCTTCGAGTGGCCAGAGGCCTGGTTGTAACAACGAAAGTCTCGCTAATGATTCACCGATAGACTACGAGATCTTTTATGGTCTAAACGAAAGTCACAGTAGAAACTGGGTGCAAACGAACGGCGACCGGGTCATTGGTATCACTTACTTTCAGCAGTTCGAAGGCAGTTCTGATGAAGGGACTTTGATTTACAAGACGATCAATCTTGACGGTTCCGGAGATGTAGACTCAGTAACGACCGGCCAACGCCTGGAGAAATCCGTCCTGCTGTATGATTCCTTGTTCTCCCCCCATATTTTTGTCGCCCGGTCGGATGATCTTGATCAAGTCATTGATCATCATTATAAGAACGATTTTGATAAGTGGCAAAGCGAGACAATTACGCATTTCAACAATCTGGGAGGAAGGTTCATATACGAACTTTCTGCAGACACAGGCCCCGATCATTCATTTCACCTGTTGATTTTGAAAACACGTTCCGATATTGATTCGGATGATTATTGGAATGCTTGGATAAATTCATATTTGTACCATATGACAAATTCAAACGGTACCTGGCAAAGGCAGCTCATTCATAATTATGATATGGCCTATACCTATGATCACTATATCAAATCCTCCGGTCGTCAGGATATAAAAGTCGATAACGACGGCTACGTACACGTGACTTTTTCGCAGCAGATAAATGCAAGCGACGATCCTTCCCGGTTGCTTTATGCAACGAACAAATCGGGAACCTGGGACATAGAGGTGGCCTTGAATAATGATTACGGACCCAGAGATGATGCCGGATGGTTTCCTTCTTTATGCCTGGATAATGATGGTGTACCGCATATCTCTTGCATGTATGTTAATCGCGTTCATACGTATTCTGCTGTGTATTGTAAGCTTCTCTTGCTCAAGAGGCTGGGTAGCAACAACTGGCAGTGCGAGGTAATCGCGGAACACGATGATGGGTATTACGGGACTGATGGAAGGAACTTTACAGGTGCCTTATCTCATCTGGTTTTCGACGATGAAAACACACCTCATTTAGTCTTCTCGGATATCGCGTCGTCGCACTGGGGCTATCAGCGCCTTAATGTGGGCAATATAAGGTATGGAGTTTTTAGGGATGGAGACTGGGAGATCAAAACGATTTATCGTCAGCCATTACCCACCGGCTTTCTAAGCGCCACTGAGATGCACGGGATGTGCTTGGTTGTGTCAGAGTTGACTGATACAATACGTGTTATAGGGGAGGAATTGGAGATTACTTCGGCCTTTCAATATACTTCCAATCTGCTCGATTTTTCATGGGCCAAAGTTCCCGCTGACAATACAAATGTTCGCGGGGAGTATGGGAATTCAGTACCTGATCAATACTATTTGTCCCAGAACTACCCGAATCCGTTCAACCCGGGAACCTGGATAGAGTTCTATTTGCCCCGCCGGTCCAACGTGGCTATTTCGATTTACAACCTGCTTGGCCAACAGATCAATACTCTGGTTAGCCGGGAACTGACGGCCGGTAGCCATTCCGTCTATTGGAACGGTGCTGATTGCCACGGCAGCACGGTGTCAAGCGGCATTTATTTCTATCGCTTCCGGTCCGACGATTATGTCGAGACGAAAAAAATGCTGCTACTGAAGTAGTCCGGGTTGTGACCCAGCCGGATGCTGTTCCACTATGTGTCAGCGATGCTATTCCGGATTTGTTCGACAGTTACTCAACTGTCGCCCCTGGGGAGGGACCTTACACTAACCGGCAGTGGGCCACATTGTGACTATTGGACGTTTCCCGTTTCAAGAATGTTAAAGGCAATCTTACAGCTGGTCCCTATTGACGTCTACGGTTTCAGTATCGCCGTTCCCCAGGTAGCGGGTGACTCAACCGCCGCGTCCGCAGGCCAGTAACCATAGATTGTCGGGACCCACTCGGCTCGGAATGCCAGACCGATCGCGTCTCCCACCGCGACCCCGATCTTCGTCAGCGGTATCCGGATCTCAAAGGTATCGAGTGGCGGCGGGTCCGGGACCATTGGGAAATTCGGTATTCCCTCCCAGTCGGGCTGAACAACGCTGCAGTCGTTATAGAGGTCGTAAGTACCGTGCGCTTCGCAATCTGACGCCGACACATGGAACCACCAATCGTCACTCATCCAATGCTCTGTCTTGTCATTCCCCACATCGATCAGCATTTCGGGCAAACACAAGTTCTCTTCCTGCCGAAAGACATAGTGGTAAGCCGCAAGCAGATTAGTGCCATCATGCTTGATCATGACCGTGACATCCACCCAGTTGTCGACAGTAAACTGCCTCAGGACGGCGTCACTCCATTCGCCGGGGTCGAGAGTGCCGTCCATTACAACCGGTGCGCCGAACGGTATCTCAAGAACTGAGCCGAGCGGAGTTGGACACGCCGCCGGCAACGGATTAGGCGGTATGAACAGGTAGCCGATCAGGGCCGTCAGATCGCCAATATCGACAATGCCTTCCTCGTCGCCATCAATGTTCGCCTCTTTCTTGCATCCTGGAGCTTCGTTTGGCGGGATGAAGAGATAGCTGATCAAAGCCGTCAGATCGCCAATATCGACGATTCCTTCGGGGTCACCATCAATGTTCCCCCGGATGCCGACACAACAACAGGCGTCGCCAATGTCATCCCCGTCGGTATCGCTCTGGTCGGGATTGTAGTCGAGCGGGCAGTTATCGACGCCCTCTGGAACACCATCTCCATCCTGGTCAAGCGTAAGACCCTCCGTGACGACCAGGAATTGATTCACATCAACATTCACCAGCACATCGGTCAGGCCGCTTGGCCACTCCACCAGGATCGAGTCGACGGCGGTCGCGTCACCAAGACCGAAATGCGCCTCGAGCGGAGGTTGCGCGTTAGTTCCTGTTTGGCTGACAATTTCTCGCATTTGCCAGACTGAACTTCCGCCGATATTCGCTTTTAGACGGACTTTCGCACCAATGGCTGAGCGATTTGAAATAGTACCATAGGGTTTAATTGTAATCCAGCGGTTGAGATTACCGTTGTTGCGGTATAGTCTGTTTACCGCATATACGCTGTTATTGTTCCAACTGGGATCATACCGGCAAGTATAAAGATCAACGTCGCCGTCTCGATCATAATCACCCCAAACTGCGGACACTACAATATGAGTATCGGCCGCAATGATTCCCTCGGTTATCTTATTGAAGGTATGATCGCTAAGATTCTCAAAGAGATTCCCTTCCGAAAGTACGGGATAATCCCAATTCATTCGCGTGATGAAAATATCCAGGTCACCATCATTATCATAATCACCCCAGATGCCCTGATACGCAAAACCATCACTCGATTGCAGGCCATGTCCTACTACGCTTGTAAAAGTACCGTCGCCGTTGTTGCGATACAAGAATGGCTCGCCGTCTCTATTCGCCACAAATAGATCCTGATCACCGTCATTGTCGTAGTCTCCCCAACTGCTACAGAAGCAATAACCCGAGTCGCTGCCCAAAACACTCTCGGCCATCAAAGTAAAATTACCATTTCCATCGTTACGATACAAATCGTTGCCTTCCCGCTGAATGCTCGAAGTGAATAAATCCGGATCACGGTCATTGTCATAATCACACCAGGTAGCGCTGTAAGTATGCTTTGCATCGGTCACGATTTCTCCAGAGTCAACTTTAGTGAAGACGCCATTGTTATTGATATACAGGTAGTTGGGAAAGGGATCGTACCCCTGAACATTGTCGTCGGTCGAATTACCGATAAACAAATCCAGATCTCCGTCGAGGTCAATATCAACCCAGTTCGGTGAGGTCGAGCCGGCGTTCTCACCGCTTATAACGTTCTCGGTGTCTATGACGAAGTTGCCGGAGCCATCGTTGATGTATAGGAAGTTCGGATCAGCCTTGAAATTCGCTAACAGCAAATCCAGACCGCCGTCACTATTGTAATCTGCCCAACTGGCGGCATAACACTCCAGGGCAGTTCCAACAACTTCCAGTTTGTCGACAACGGTAAAAGAACCATCACCGTTATTATGATAGAGATTGTGATAGGCCGGGGGCGGATCTTCCGAAACTGCCCAGTAATCGATATTCAGAAGATCGAGATAATTGTCCTGATCATAATCGACCCAGCATACGCCCCAGGTAGAAGCGTTGGTATTTACATGCGGTCCTTCGGTGACTCTGGTGAAAGGGTCTGCTGTCAGCTTGGCATTGAGCACCGGGGTCACTGCCGCGCTGTCTGCCTGGCCGATCGCTTCGTGAATTGTCGCAGCCTGCAGATTTCCGCACACCGCTAGTGCCAGGATCGGCAGAAACCATCCAAGTCTCATGATTACGGTCCCTTCTTTCTCGCGCATCAGCATTCGATGACTTTTGTACTATGACGTTACGAAGGGGCGCCTCATAAAGTTTTTTCTTCAGGTTTTTTGACGGGGTGGCCCATCCGCTTACGGCGGGTGTCACGGACACAAAAAGGCCAGTTTATTAGATGGCCCTAAGATCTTGATAGCGGGGGGAGGATCTGCCGCAGGTCCTGAGCGCAGAGAAGGATCGCAGATGCTGAGTGCAGCGAAGGAAACCCCTGACAACCACCTCGCAGGTGCTTCGGGGCATGAGCCTGTTCTATCGTCCGACCAACAGAAAGCACCAGACACTAACCTGTAGTAATAGCAATTACTTACGGGAAACACAGTGTCTGGTGTTTTTCCCTTATTATCTCCTGTTTTGGCTAATTATGTTAGAAAAACGTTAGAAAGGGGTATATGTAAGAGTGTGTGAAGTAACGGTTCGGAAAGTCAATAGTTCTACCAGGTGAGGCGGCAGACCTTCTGACGGGGAGGACGTGATGCCATTGACAGAATCACTTGATTGTCTATATTGAGATAAGAAAACCATGATACGGGAGGGACCATGATGAGATTCGTTTTCGCACTCATCATTATATTTCCGGCTATCCCGATCCATGCAACAACAATCCATGTGCCGGCTGATTCTTCAGCCATCCAGGCCGGAATAAATGGCGCTACCGAGGGCGATACCGTTTTGGTGGCAGCCGGGATTTACACCGGCGATGGCAACCGCGATATCGACTTTGGAGGCAAGAGCATCCTGCTCATGTCCGAAGAAGGACCAGACTTTACGACTATCGACTGCCAGGGCAGTGAACTGGATCAGCACCGAGCGTTTGATATTCATAATGGAGAAGACACAACAGCTATCATCGACGGTTTTACAATCACGGGGGCATATTGGGATGATGGCACCTACACGGGAGGAGCCGCTGTTTTTCTTGATAGTGCCGGTATGGCGCTGCAAAACTGTATTATAACCGGGAATTCTCAATCCGGTCTGCTAATTCAAGACTGTGATACCATGCCGCTTCGCATAATGAACTGCATGTTTAAAGACAACGGTGTATTCGGTATTCAAGTGGAGGGTGCATCAGCCAAGATCGCCGGTTCGGTTATTGATGGGAATGGTTATATCGGTATCTTTGCCGCAGATTGGGGATGGGGAGCACATTCTCTAGAAATATCCGGGTGCGTCATAGTCAATAACGGCAATGCTGGTCTTACTGTTATGTATCCGATGGAATTCCACGTTGAAAACAGCACTTTTTACAACAATCGTGACGGGATGTATTTCGAGTGGACGCCTCCCAAGAAAAGCCCGGAAGACTTAGTAGGAACATCTACCGTTTCCAACTGCCTGGCGGCCTATAATCTCAGGAATGGTTTTGAAAACGCTTTCGGCTATTCGGAATACGAGTTTCTCTGCAATAATTCGTACGGGAATAGTACACTCGACTGGGCCGGTTTGGACTACTACGATGGCGATGCATACGGCAACATTGTCGCCAATCCGGAGTTTTGTGATACGGCTTTGGGGAATCTTGGAGTTTCAGGTTCATCGCCGTGCGCACCGACTAACAACAATTGCGGAGTGCTTATCGGCGCCCTGGAAGCTGAGTGTGGTCTGGTAGATGTTGAAGAAGAAGAGGGTCCGCTACCATATACCTTTGAATTGAATCAAAACCACCCCAATCCATTCAATCCCACAACTCTGATCGAATACTCGGTTCAAACCCTATCGCATGTCAGGATCTCTATTTTCAATGTCCTGGGTCAAAGGGTTAGATTGTTGGTAGATGAAGTGAAGCCGGCAGGATCATATAGGGTGAGTTGGAATGGCGAAGACGAGAATGGCCAGCAGGTTGCTGCCGATGTTTACCTATACCGTTTCCGGGCTGGGGATTTTGTCGAAACAAAGAAAATGTTGCTTTTGAAATAAGAAGGTGTCGAGGAGACTGAGATGATGGACGGTGGGTCCGTCCTTCTCTTGTTTACTTGAAAAGACAAATATAATCTGTTGTTAGAACATCCCGTTTTCAAAGCAAATTCCACCCAAAAACAAACTCCCGAAGCTTTTGAACTTCAGGAGCTTGAACTCGGCAGCGGGGGGCGGATTTGCCGCAGGTCCTGAGCGCAGAGAAGGATCGCAGATGCTGAGCGCAGCGAAGTAAACCCCTGACCTTCGGGGCATGAGCCTGCGAGCTCGTCCGAACAGCGGAAACTGCCAGATACTAACCGGCAGTGGTGCCGTAAACTACATGAAACCACGTACCCGGCGCTTCGTATTGCTGACCGTGATCTTGGCGAACTCTGTCAGGAGAAGGTTTACAGGGTTGTATGAGAACCGCGAAACATGGATCGGACCACCGTGCCAGGGAGTCGAAATTCTCCAAACAGTCTTGAGAAATTCTTGTCTAAAGAACGACCCCGCCCGTCATTAGTAGTCACAAGGACACAAGCTGGTCTATACACATGAGGACATATCTCAACCCAGGTTAATCAAAGGAGAAAGACCAAATGCCCCGTGATGCTTTCAAATGTGCTTCAGCTCTGGTTCTAATCGTCATGTTGTCGGTTTCAGTTGTGGCCGGGCAGGCTGCAACTGAAATGCAACAGGATGCCGTTCCGTTAGACCCCATCGACGCTATTCTGGGTTTGTTCGACAGTTACTCAATTGTTGCGCTTGGGGAGGGACCTCACGCGAATTGGCAGGGGGCCACGTTTCGACTGGAGCTTATCAGGCATCCTCGTTTTTCTGAGAAGGTCAATGACATTGTCGTTGAGTTCGGAACCGGCCGCTATCAGGACATAATGGATCGTTATGTTTCCGGGGAAACGGTTCCGATGGACAGTGTCCGGCTTTGCTGGAGAGAGACAACCCAACCGGTCATCTGGGATGCGCCCGTCTATGCTGAGTTTTTCGCAGCCGTACGCGATCTGAATCAATCTCTTGCGCCTGGGAAGCGGCTGCGTGTGCTGCTGGCTGACCCTCCGATAGACTGGAGCCGGATAAGAACACGAGAAGAATTAGAGCAGTGGTATTATGATCACATGCCGAGCAGGGCATGGGGCAAGGTTAATGCACGAGATGGCTATGCAGTTGATGTCGTGGAACGCGAAGTTCTGGCAAAAAGCAGAAAGGCGCTGGCCATTGCCGGTGACGCGCATTTTAACCGGGCGACTTTCAACCCGGAAATGCCGGGGTTTATGGGGGCCTATTTCACGGGGAATTTCGTTCACCAGTTGGAGCGCATGCATCCCGGATCGGTCGTCAGTATCACTTCCATAATAAACGTTGATAGCCTCGAATTCAGACACCCCGAAGTATTGTCATGGCCGACACCCTCTCTGGTCCATCTGAAAAGCACAAAGATCGGGAGTCTGAAAACATTCGGCCCGCGGGCGCTGGAAGAAACACACGATGCGGTATTGTGGATGGGGCCAAGTAGTTTGCTTAGTTATTCCCGCCTGATGCCGGAAGTTGTTGAGAACGAGGAGTATTATCTGGAAGCGTTAAGAAGAGACAGTCTGTGGATGAAACAGTACCAGGATGTGCTGCGTGGACTCCGGTCAGAATATCTTGGCGATTAAGCTGGCGCTGACATTAGAGGTCATGCATCCTCTAACGCCAGATTGGCACATTCTAAATCCTCTGGCCTGCTGTTTTGGCTGATTCTGTTAGAAAAATGTTAGAAAGAGGTGTTATTCGGGCTTACAGAAAACACGCCGTAAGATAAAGAGATTGGTGACTTGATTAGCGCCATTTAATCCAAGTCTTGATTCCAAAGACTGGCATCACATTTACCGATTTAACAAGGCCTGGTTATTTGCGTCTCTTAAAGAGAATATTGACGGAATTAATAAATCACAAACACCAACAGGAGGAATAGAAAGTATGGTGTCTCTACGATCAATAATCGTCCCAGCAATAGTGATTATCATAGTGTCAGCAACGGGCCAGGCTCAGGAAACAATCAATGATCTGAGATTCGTGAAAAGTGATCAGACTTTTTCTGCCATGGCCAGCACTGGAGTATTTTTGGAGGATATTGATGCCGACAGGGATTTTGATGCAGTAATTTCAAATTTCGGCCAGTCGTTAGTCCTGAAAAATGATGGGGCTGGTCGATTCGTAGAAGTTCAGCAAGTTGAATCGTTACATGGTGTTTTGGTCGGTGATATTAATATGGATGGAAAGGACGACTTGCTTTCTTACCCAAGCACGATGATATACCTGAATAATGGCCGCGGGGAATTCAAAAACATTGATAATGCTGCTGTAAGGAAGAGCGAACAGCTAGATTATTGTGCTCATTTGGTTGATCTTGATAATGATGACGATCTTGATGTCGTAACGGAGAGTGTAACCGGGCAGCTAATCAGTTGGATAAATGACGGGAGTGGTCAGTTCAAAGAAGGTATGTTCAAGCTTCCTGCAAATGCGTCGTTTTGCGATCTAAATAACGATAGGGCGATTGATTGCATTGTTCGGGAGAGCAAAAAGCAGTTGGTTAAGACAGGCGGCGTAGAAAAGTGGTCGGATCGAGAGGGCGATGTTGGATATCGATTATATTTAAATGATGGCAATGGAAGGTTTGAAGACTTTTCGTTCGTTTCGGTCCCCGAACTGGTTCGAAGTGGAAATCGATGGACTTGGTTTTTTGATTTTGATAATGACGGAGACATGGATATTGTATTCTCCGATCGGGAAAGCCATTTAGCCCGTATATTGGAAAATGACGGAAAAGGTAACCTGAGGATCGGACAGAGTTTGACCACGGTAACATACGGGAAAATCGGCACCGGAGATTTGAATAATGATGAATACATAGACCTCGTCATTACTAATAGGAACGAGCCGGCTCAGATTTGGATAAATGATCGCAAGGGCAGGTTTTATGATTCCGGAATTAGATTGGAGGGAAACTCCCTGAGCCAAGGTTGCACAATTAAAGATATCGACAATGATGGCGATCAGGATATTTTCATGATATTCTACCAAAGAGGCAGTGCAAGTATCTGGTATAATCAGATTGTGAAGGATGCTTACGAGTATTAATGTGTTTGTACATCCGGGAGTAATATACTTAGAGGAAACCCGGTCGATTAGCCACTTGCAGGGAAGAGCCCATTGTCGATGCCGCTACTTGGCGGCTGAAGGAAAACCCACCCAAAAAAAATCCCCGAAGCCTCTCGGCTTCAGGGACTTAAATTTGGTAGCGGGGGGAGGATTTGCCGCAGGTCCTGAGCGAGCCGAAGGATCGAAGATGCTGAGCAAAGCGAAGTAAACCGCCGACAACCACCTGACAGGTGCTTCGGGTTATGAGCCTGTTCAATAGTCCAAACAGTGGAAAGCACCAGACACTAACAGGTAATAATAGCAATAACTTAGCTTGAGCCTGTTGTCTGGTGTTTCTTTTTGTTTTAGCCTGTCTTGGCTAGTTTTGTTAGAGAACTGTTAGAAAACCAAGTATGTGATTGACAACCGGTGGGATAAAATGATATCGTTGATATCAAAAATTCCCAGCGGAGGTGTCGAAATCGCAAAACAGATATTGATTCGTGATGATCCTGAAAACGTTCAGGACTGGATTGAAAGGGAATGTCATAAATCGAAAACATCATCGTTACAAAGGGAGTACATGTGACAGAACAATACATCATTCGAGAAGGTGTTTTCCAACATATTACGTTAGAAGGAACAAGCTACGAAATTGGCCGTAAGCAGGCAGAGATTCTGAAATCAACGAATGAAAGCTCGCTGAACAGCTTCACATCAGAAGAAGTTCATCCCAAAAAGTACGGATTTGCTACATTCAAGCAAGTTCAAAATGAATACGAAGTAGTTTGTCCAGGTATCAATGATGAAATTCAAGGATTTGCTGACGAGTTGGGATCGCCAATTGAAAAGATCATGTTCTATGACGCAAGTTATCTTGTGCAGGCTAATTGCTCGCATATGGTTGTATTGCCGTCTCTCACCCTCAATAAACATTTACTGGTAGGCCGAAGCTATGAACAGATTCCAGAGGAAGAAGATTTGCGTTTATGCACGACCCAGGTTAAGGGAAAGGCCCGCCACATCGGTTTTTCAGTCTTCCTTTTTGGACGGCAGGAGGGCATGAATGAGTACGGATTGAGCCTTACTATGTCTGCCGGTATGGCAGCAGGATATCCAAGCGAATGGAACAAAAAGACGGGACTGGGTTATTGGGTAATTCAACGTGGAATTTTAGATAACTGCAGAGATGTAAAAGATGCCTTGGAAAAACTCCGAATGTGTCCCCCGACCTCAAATACCAATATATTATTAGCTGAGCGTAATGGCAAAGCCGCTTTAGTAGAAATCTACGCTGGAGAGATGCAAGTAAAGGAGATAAACGACGCCTCAGATTGGCCCTGTTTGGTATCTACTAATCACTTCACATTGCCTGGTATGGCTGAACGCAATCACCACCAGATCATTCTTGATACTTCTCCTCCGCGAGCCGAGGCTATTCGCTCTGGTATTGAAGGAGCTCAACCTTCAGTTACTCGTGAAACCCTGCGTGGAATACTGACCACAGAGATTCCAAATGGCTGTTTTGGCCCTTACTACTCTGACGGATTTGGAACCCTATGGTCGATGATTTTCGATCTGACCGCTGGTGAAGTTGAGATTTGTTTTGGTGCACCTGGTTATAATCCTTGGCGGACATTTACGTTAGAAAATGTGGGTGAAGTAAGGGAGTATGAAGCGATATTCCCAGACAAACAAGGTTTGTTCAGTGATTCTGTGTCGCAAGGGTGACAGCTACCGGCCCACTTTTATTGATTGGCCGATACAAGAAACCGGCTTGCGCCAGTTTCATGATTTGGTAGCGGGGGCAGGATTTGAACCTGCGACCTTCGGCTTATGAGCCTGTTCAATAGTCCGACCAACAGAAAGCACCAGACACTAACCTGTTATAATGGTAATAAGTTACGACAGACTAGGTGCCTGGTGTTTTTTCTTATTATCTGTTGTTCCTGCTCGTTTTGTTAGAAAACTGTTAGAACGGGGTGTATGTCAAAACTCTTGACAAAACTGCGGTAATTACTTATGTGGTTTCACTACATGAAGAAGAATAGTGATATAACATGAATCAGATTAGAAAGAGTGAAGATACTCTGATCGAAATCGAATTTTCGAAGTTTGAAGCCGCTACTTTTATTTTCTTATTACAACACTCGCCCTCCACAGGTTATAAAGTTGCCAAGGGCATAGGGACATCATATTCGAACGCATATAAGATCTTAAAATCTCTGGAGAAAAAAGGATATGTGTTGGCCGAGAAAGGGGATAATAATCGGTATCGTGCCATACCAATTGATGAAGTCCTGAATATACTGGAGAAGAAGTTTAACCAGCGTAAGAATAATTTGGCGGATGCAATTGCTGATTTGCCACTGATAGAAAACGATCAAAGGATATATTAATTGAAGACAGTTGAGCAAGTTTATGCCGAAGTATGAGTGACATCGGTTCACCTGAATACTAATTCGTTAAGAATCATGTGTACTGAACGATACTTGACTTAACAATCATTTACTTCTGAGAGGATAATACACATTATGTCAGAAATCTCTGAAAAGAAGCACTCGATTGTGTCTTTTTTTGCATTGGCCTATCTGAGCACATGGGCATTCTGGATACCATTCGTGATCTTTGGCCCTTCCTCAACAGCCATCGCTTCAAACCCGGATTTGAGAGGCTCACCCTTTATGTTGTTGCAGGTTCTCGGCAACTTTGGACCTGCAATAGCTGCAGTTCTGCTTTGGATCTTCTCGGGGAAACGCACTGAACTCAGAGACGCATTTAGACGGTTACTCCCTCATCCCGCAAGTTTGATTTGGTATATTGTCGTTTTGCTTCTGCCTGTTGGAATGCTACTCCCCGGACTTATTGTTTACGCGCTTCTCGGGGGAAATATTGCAGGCTTCAGCATCTTGGGTTTATTGCTACTATTCGTCTCTGCTATCTTTATCAGCGGTTTAGGTGAAGAGATGGGATGGAGGGGGTATGCTCTGACAAGACTGCAGATGACCAAGAGTCCACTCATATCAAGCCTTATCGTCGGTGCCTTCTGGGGATTATGGCACTTACCAATAATCTGCTGGTACTCGCATCAAACCGGCTTGCTTTTCCTTGTTGAGTTCGGGCTATATGTGTTGGTCCTGACGGCCTTTTCTGTAATATTCACCTGGGTATATAACGCCACGGATAGGAGTTTATGGTTACTTGTACTAATGCACGCAGCGTTCACAACCAGTGGTAACACTATTGCAGCTTTCACACAACCTGTGGCGGGAGGTACTTGGGTGCCTTACATCGTGGGTGTGCTTTCAGCAGTTGTTGCAGCAGTTTTCGTCGTAGCTCTTAACCGAACCCGGATGTGCTCCAGGCAATGCGCTGCATAACTAGTCATTCAACTTGAGTAATCAATGCATAAGCTGCTTTTCTGTGGATGGGCAAACGCTCCCCTGCTTGTAGATACACCAGGCCTCCTTGGACAGATTGATCACATTATATGGGAAGACAAGGAGGTTTTTGTGGGGGTCGTAAGTGGAAAGTGGCATACAAGAAGTTAGTGTTGGAATACGATGATTTGATTGGAAGTGATGCAAAGTCATATCGTGATTTTGATGTTCCTATGTCAACATTTTATGAGTGGAAGAGATCGTTGAGGGAAGAAGGAGGGACAGTTGATACCGTACTAAATCAAGTTGTTGAAACGATCACTGAGCCTGGTGTATATGCTGCTTTCACAACCGATGCTTCGGTTGATGTTGAGGATGAGTATGGTGATGCTCTACCATACCGGTTTGAGCTCTCGCAGAACTACCCCAACCCATTCAACCCGGCGACGACAATTGAGTACAGCTTGCGGAAACGAGGTCATGTCACGATCGACGTGTTCAATGTCCTCGGACAGAAAGTGCGGACATTGGTCAACAGAGAAGAGCCGGCTGGTTCCTACACTATCACATGGAATGGAACCGATACGAACGGCAAGTCAGTGGCGACAGGTTTATACTTCTACCGATTCCAGGCCGGAGACCATGTCGAGACGAAGAAGATGCTTCTGTTGAAATAGTGACTATTAGCAGCAAATCAAAAGGGACAGGTTATGAAACTTGTCCCTTTCTTATTATCCACCAGACTACTCTGAACTAATTCTGTTAGAAAGTCAATTATTCGTGGATATATGAACACCACAATAGGTCTGTAATCTATTGCGGTGTAATAATTTGGTAGCGGGTGACCTGCCCCCCATATTTCGTTCCAGTTTGAGAGTTATTATGTTGGACTGGATCGAGGAAGGAGGATCTAATGGGCAGGCAACGATTTACAGTAGAAAGTATCGTCCGCAAGCTTCGGGAAGCGGAAGTGGAGCTGTCA